>JAYVAI010000023.1:0-2180 GCA_043751075.1 Cyclobacteriaceae bacterium
TTTACCGAGAGTTTTTCTGGGAAAAAATAACTTCTATTCTTTTATGATGTTTTTTCAAAATATACAATTGCTGGTTTGGACTTTCTTGAGGAGGAAAAGATTTATGGAAACGTACGAGAACATCAGGACGAATTTGTACCATGGAAAAGGATAATTATAACGATTGGCACAAGGCCCATGTTGAAGAGAATGACACTTCAACACCTTGGCACAATTTTGCAAAAAAGGCATTGTGCTCCACAGACCTGGACAATAAGATAGCCATGGAGATTGGATGCGGCCGCGGAGGTTTTTCTGACTACCTACTTAGGGAGTATGGGAATATCGGTAAATTGTTTGCTTGCGATTATTCTGAATCTGCACTTGCAATTGGGAGCGCGCGTTCATGGCCTTCATCAAAAGTAGCATGGCAGAAAGAGGATATACAGAACCTTTCTTTTGCCGACAATTTTTTTGACACCGTCATTTCCTGTGAAACGATTGAGCATGTGCCACGGCCTCAAATAGCCCTTCAGGAAATTTATCGCGTATTAAAACCCGGAGGACGTTTCATCCTTACCTGTCCGAATTATTTTAATTTGTTTGGCATTTGGTGCCTTTACAGAAAAATAATTGGCAAGCCCTACACTGAAGGGGGGCAACCCTATGTCAATTATATTTTAGTTCCGCGTATTTATGGAAAATTAAATGCCTTGGGATTTCACATAGAGCACTATCACTCATCAGAGCTTGTCCTTCCAACCAGAAGACCCAAAACCTTTTACCCGGTGCGGGTTCCTCGGTGGTTGCGTTTCTTTGGAAATAGAACATTTTATATTTTGACCAAAATCTGATTCTTTATTTGTTAGCGTAGTATTGAAAATAAATTTTCAGATTATGGGGATCACCGGCAATTGCGCAAAATTTCTTCTTTACTCAAAAAAGCTGGGTGTTGATTTTTCCAACACCCTTATGCTTGGAAGGCAGCAACTCTTTATTAGCTCACTGGAGAGGACGGAACTACAGTCAGCGTTTAATGGGTTTTTGCAATGGCCCGACAATGGAGGCTTTGCAGAACCGCTTTTTAAGGCACTCGGGGCGCAGGCGATACAAAGCATGGACTATTCAGATTTTGAAAAAGCAACCCTCATCCATAACTTGAACGAACGTGTTCCACGACATCAACTGAACAACTATTCGGTTGTGTTTGATGGAGGCACTCTCGAACACGTTTTTAATTTTCCAATCGCAATAAAAAATTGTATGGACATGATCAAGGTAGGCGGGCATTTTGTGGCCATCACCCCAACCAATAATTATAGCGGCCATGGCTTCTATCAATTCAGTCCCGAACTTTTTTTTACACTCTTTACTCCTTCTCATGGATTTAACCTAAAAATGGTGGCCATGGGTGTTGAATTTCCATCAACTGGAATTACCGAGTGGTTCAAGGTAAAAGATCCTAAGCGTGTAGGGCAACGGGTAACGATCACCAATGCATATCCTACTTCACTGATGATCATAGCCGAAAAAGTAAGGGAAACCGAGACGCTTCAGCTACAACCTTTTCAGAGCGACTATCAGCATATTTGGAGTGTACACCACTCAATAAATAATGATGTCAAACTCGAAGGCGAAAAAAAATGGGTTCATCAATACAGAAGATGGATGCCTGAATTCATAAAAAAAATAATTCGCAACATTAGGGGCGTACCCGACAAGCAATCTTTTGTAAATGAGCTTGGTGTGGTGAATCCTTTATTTTTCACCAAAATGGATGTGTAGGCTTTTCAAATGATTTAAAAAACTGTGGCGACAATTCTTTTTTACTCACCATTCTATCGCAGGTCAAGAGATGTTGAATCGTTGATGCTCTTTTTCAAAGCAAAAGGGCATAAGGTCATTTCACTCTCTCAACGTGAGGGTGTGGAAATCAACCCGTTTCTAAAATCACAAGGAATTGAGGCCTACTCTTTTGTGCTTCCCGGTGAACTGAACTTTCTTTATTTTCTTCGACACACTCTTTACCTCATCAACTTTTGCTGGAAAAATAAAATTACGGTAGTCTTTAGTCATCTTGACTCGGCCAACTTTGTTGCATCTATTGGTCAATATTTTATTCGGGCCAACGTATTTTTATGCCGCCATCATATTGATGAGGCCGCTTTGTACAATTACCATCTCAGTTGGTCATACAAACT
>JAYVAI010000024.1:0-2176 GCA_043751075.1 Cyclobacteriaceae bacterium
TTGCCCTTACCAACCTTGAAAAAAAAACATAAAGCAAAAGAAATTCTATTGCTTGATTGCATTTCTAAAAAACAATATCCTCATACTTGCCACCCACATACTTGCGGCACGATAGTCGGCCAAGAAGTGCAGCAGGTTTGAACAATGATTTGCCCAAAAGCATGCGCACACATTCCTGAATTCCTTCCGTGATGCTTGGATGCGGGTGAACGCACTCTGCCAGTTCTTCAATACCCTTATCCATGGAGATCAAAACAGCCACTGCTTGAATAGCGCTGCTGGCGTGGTTGCCAATTATTTTCACGCCCAATATTTTCATGTCCTCATCGCAGGTTACCAACAGTTTGATAAACCCCTGCGTGTTGCGCTTGGCAATGGCGCGCGATATGGTGCTGTACTCCAGCGTCACCACTTTATAATCGATTCCCTTTTCTTTTGCCTGGATTTCGTTCAGGCCAACTCCGGCCACTTCGGGATTCAGGAACATGATGGTGCTGATGTTTTCATACACCAAGTTCCTTTTGGGATTGCCAAATATTTTCTCCACGGCAAAGCGTCCTTCCAATTCGCCCACGTTCACAAGCGAAATATCCGCAGTAAGATCGCCCACCGCATAAATAGTGGAAATATTGGTTTGCGTTTCGTGATTATTGATCCCACGCTTGGTGATATCAATGCCCACTTTATCGTCCCACAATTCTTCAAAGTTTGCAACCCTGCCCACCGAAACCAATGCTTTTTCAACGTTGAATATTTCGCGGCTGCCATCGGTGTATTCCAATTGATATTCTACCCGCTCGTTCACCACCCGCATGCTCAACAATTTGGAATTGCGATGGATCAACACCCCGTTGTTTTCCATGTTCCGCTCAATGATGCGCACTACGTCCTCATCTTCAAATGGCAATATGCGGTCGCCCTTGTCAATCAAATGAACTTTGGTGCGGCCAAAGCCGCTGAATATGGTGGCGTATTCGCAACCAATAACCCCAGCGCCCACAATCACCATGCTTTCCGGAAAATCGTGCAGGTCCTCGATGCCATCGCTGGTGTAAACATGCTTTTCGTCAATGGGCAATTCGGGCAAGTGACGGGGGCGGCTGCCCGTAGCCAAAATGATGAAGTCGCCTTGCACAGTTTCCTTCCGGGTTCCATTGGTAATTTCCACATGGCCCTGATCGATAACCTTTGCATCGCCATGTTTAAAGTCGAGGAGATTGGAGTAAGGAGTATTGACGAGTTGCTGCAAATGTTCTTCCAGCATGCTCAAACGCTCGTGCACGGCTTTGCGCACTTCACTTTGTATTTCAGCAAAACTGATGGTTGGGATTTCGAGATTATAGCGGAGCAAACTTTTGCGAAAGGCCGAAGCCTCTCTGGAAAGTTCCCACCATGTTTTGGACGACAAGGCTCCGTTTGTAACGCCTGCCCCACCTATCTTATTTTTTTCGATCAGGAGGATTTTCTTTTTGAAGTCCAGCGCCCGCATGGCCGCTGCATATCCGGCCGGGCCAGCACCTATAACAATGAGATCATATTTGGTCATAACATCAAACCTTTAAAACGTTCAAGTTACTATTTTATATAGAATGGGGAATTACAAGGGAATATTGAGAGGTGATACTAAACAATTTCCAAACAAAGATTTATTCTAATTAAATTCGCCACACAAAATCTTACCTCATGATTGACGAGCTGATCGAATTGGATAAAAAGATGCTCATTTTCTTAAATGGCTTCCATACGCCTATCCTCGATCCGGTGATGCTATTGATTACCAAAACATTTTTTTGGACACCGCTTTACCTGTTCTTGATTTTCCTGCTTTTCAAAAACTTCAAGAGCCAGGCCTGGTTTATTTTGATCGGGGCCGGCCTTACCATATTGCTCTGCGATCAGATCACATCTACCTTTATGAAACCATTTTTTGCGAGACTGCGGCCTTCACAGGATCCAAGCATGCAAGCGGTGTTGCATTTTGTGGATGGCTATCGCGGTGGCCTCTATGGATTTGCATCGGGGCATGCGGCAAACACTATGGGCATTGCGCTATTTCTTTGGTTGACCTTACGATCTGTATATCGATGGGTGTGGATTATTTTTATTTGGGCATTGCTGATGACGTACACCCGCATTTATTTGGGGGTCCACTATCCGGGGGATATTTTTGTTGGAG
>JAYVAI010000025.1:0-15504 GCA_043751075.1 Cyclobacteriaceae bacterium
GCCAACGTGCGGGTAGCCGACAAGAGTGGTGAATGGGATAAAATCCTCAACCTCATAAATCTAAATTAAATTGATTATGCATTTTGTCGTACACCCTTATATTCTAACCCTACAAGGGTTATGGGTTTATTTTTTAATTTGTCAAGCTCTTACTCGAAATCCCTGGAGGGTTAATAGAGGGTGCATGACAAATTGCACCGAATTAAAAAGCAATAACCTATCAACAGAAACTAAATCCCGTAGAGAATATTTATCTTGAAACTTAAGTGCGCTGGCCCGACAAAAAGGCGGGGGTGCGATGGGATGCGGGAGGAGGCATCTTTTTGTCTTGACTTTTTTTGGGTACTTTTTTGTGTTAAGACAAAAAAGTGCCAAATCAACAATTAAAACCAAACATGAACAACAACTAAAAATTGAATGGTGAAAACACTCTCCTTTGTATTTCTGGTCAGTGCAATTTGTCATACACCCGTTATAGATCAATCTTAGCATGTGATTTGTTTTTCTGTAACTTTATAATCGAAAACCCATCCGCTATGAAAATCCACCGTGCATTGCTCAACCCTCAAACCCCTGCCGACCTTGTGGTGCATCTGCCCGAACGATTTCTCCATACCGAAATAGAAATCATTGCTTTTTGTGTGGAAGATGAACCCGCGCACAAAAGAAAAAGAACCTACGAAGAGGCGGTGAAATTTTGGGATGCCCACGCAGTAGATATGAGCAATTTCAAGTTTAACCGCGTGGAAGCAAATGAGCGCTTGATTTTTTTATTGACTCCAATATCGCAGTGTATTCCGTTGGCTTGCCTTCTGTAAAACGGGATGTAGCCAGAAAATTGATACAGCAGCACCCTTGCATAAGCCCCCAAGTGGTGATGGAAACGGTGAATGTGCTGATAAAAAAATTTAAATTTGAAAAATCCGATGCGTTTGAAAGTGCACTGGGTATTATGGATAGCGCAGCGCTGAAAATAATTACGGCTGACACGCTAATGAGAGCCTTTGAAATAGGACTCAGATACAAGCTATCCACGTTATATTCCGAAGATATGCAACATGGCCAAGTTATCGAAGGCAAGCTCACTATCATTAATCCATTTCTCATTTCTTAAGATTTAATCCATTCAGCTTCGTTGGCCTTTTGTTAAACTCCTCAAGGATTCCGAAGCCTGCAGGCCGCGCTCTTCAAATTAAATTTCAAGTCGCTTTCGCTGAGCCAGTACCAACAGGCCGGTGCATTTTTTATCAACCAAGGCAAAAATATTTTCATCACTACAATTTTATCGGCACTCAGTAAGCATAAAGGCGTCATCATTTTTTATTTTCACCAGCACACATAAATATTTTTCACCAACAGGTGTACGGCCTGTTTTTTTGGATAATCAAAGGTAATAAATTTTTATGTCCATCAACGACAAAGCGAAAAGCAACCTGAAAGTTTGGCCAAACACAAATACAGTACAACCAAAACCACGACAGTGCGCATTCGGTAAATGCGTTTATGGTTTGGCAGGATCCGCAAAAGTTGGTGGAAGAGTTGCTGGCATCCAAAGAGAAAATAATTACGATGCAGGCCAAGCAGATTGAAACGCTGGAGGGGCAACTGAAGGAGTTGAAGAAGAGGTAGGGGAAAAATGAGCTACTATACATTTCCCTCAGCGAGGAATCTCCCGCTTCGCAGACTCCATTACTTGCTGTGTACTACGTAGGTCAGGCAACATAAAATAGATAAACACCATTGAGTTGAGTTCTATTTTAAAAATGTATCCTAAGTAATGACCGAAGTAGTAAAATGAATTAACAAACAATTTTGTGTTTCAACTACGCAGAGTCGGTGACGAAACTCTGCTTGGAAAGTGTAGGTATGTCAAAAGTTAGCTGTTAATCCCTCGAAGCATTATATCCCTCCAGGGTGATCTCCACCACCACCGTATTTTTACTAAAGTTCGAATAAAGCAATTTCACTAAATCTTTGTTCTGCATTTCGTTGGCGATGGAAAAGCCCTTGTCGAAATCTGCTGAACTGAAATTTAAAAACTCCATTACATTTCCGGTGCCTCCGGCTTTTGCGAGGCTTTGGATTATGATCAACTCTGTTTGGTTCAGGTTCATTAATGTTTTTTAAACTTGTTCACCAACATCGCCAATTTTTCCTCCATGCTTACTTCGGGCTGCTTGGGTTTTCCTTTGAAGCTTTCTTTAGGCTTTTCTTTTTGTTTTTCCCGAACGTTTTTTGAAACCCTCCCCTCTCCTCTGGAGAGGGGTAGGGGGTGAGGTCTCCCCTCTCCTTTGGAGAGAGGCAAGGCCTGCCTGCCGGACAGGCTGGGGTGAGGTTCTGCAAACGGATCGCTCTTCATAGAAAGCCCGATGCGCTTGCGTGCCGTATCAACTTCTGTTACTGTTACTTTCACTTTTTGTTGCACGGCCACCGCTTTGTTGGGGTCCTTAATAAAATTATCAGACAGGTGACTGATGTGGACCAGGCCATCCTGGTGCACACCAATGTCAACAAAGGCACCGAAGTTGGTTACGTTGGTTACAATGCCCGGCAACAGCATTCCAATTTTTAAATCGTTGATCGTGTTCACGCCTTCCGTGAAACTGAATACTTCAAAAACCTTTCTGGGGTCGCGCCCTGGTTTTTCAAGTTCATGCAAAATATCGGAGAGCGTGGGCAACCCCACCTTCTCGTTCACATATTTTTTTAGATCGAGTTGCTTTCGTAATTCAATGCTGTTCATAAGGTCTTTTACCGTGCAGCCCATATCAGTGGCCATCTGCTCAACGATGGCATAGCTTTCCGGATGCACCGCACTGCCATCCAAAGGATTTTCTGCTTCGCGTATGCGCAGGAAGCCTGCCGCCTGCTCAAATATTTTTTCACCCAGGCGTGATACTTTCATCAACGAGTCGCGGTCTTTAAACGGGCCGTGCTGATTTCGGAACTCAACAATATTCTTTGCCAATGCTGGACTTAAACCCGACACATAAGAAAGTAATTCCTTGCTGGCTGTATTTACTTCAACACCCACCGAGTTCACACAACTCATCACTACATCATCCAACCCTTGCTTCAATTTAGTTTGCTCTACATCGTGCTGATATTGGCCTACACCAATTGACTTGGCATCAATCTTTACCAATTCGGCCAACGGATCCATCAGCCTTCTGCCAATGGAAACAGCCCCGCGTACGGTTACATCTTTGTCGGGAAATTCTTCGCGGGCTACTTCAGAGGCAGAATATACCGAGGCCCCGTTTTCGTTCACCATCATCACCAAAATTTTGTGAGGCAAGCCAATGGACTTTACAAACGATTCTGTTTCCCTGCCGGCAGTTCCGTTGCCAATGGCGATGGCTTCTACTTCAAATTTTTCGCACAGCGATTTTATCAAGGCCGATGCCCTGTTGCTTTCGCGCTGGGGTTCGTGAGGAAATATCACATCATAATGCAACAGTTTGCCCTGACGATCGAGGCACACTACTTTGCAACCCGACCGGAAGCCCGGGTCCAATGCCAACACATTTTTTTGACCAAGTGGGGCGGTGAGCAGAAGTTCTTTCAGGTTGGAAGCAAACACTTTTATGGCTTCTTCGTCTGCTTTCATTTTCGATTCCATCCTCACTTCGGTTTCAAGGGAAGGGCGCAGCAATCTTTTGTAGCAATCCGTGATGGCAAGTTTTATTTGCACTGCGGCAGCATTATCTTTTTTGATGTATTGACGCTCCATCGCGCTGATCGCTAATTCTTCGGGAGGAAAAATATCAAGGGACAAGATGCCTTCTTTCTCCCCTCTGCGCATGGCCAGCAATCGGTGCGATGGTGTTTTGGTGATGGGCTCGCTCCACGCGAAGTAATCCTTAAATTTTTGTCCTTCTGTTTCTTTGCTTTTAAAAACGCGTGATTCGATCAACCCTTCACTCCAAAATAATTCACGCACATGCTTTCTTGTGTCAGGATTTTCACTCACCCATTCGGCAACAATATCGCGGGCTCCTTCCAATGCTTCTTGTGCATTGGCAACCCCTTTTTCAGAATCTATAAATGATTGGGCCACTGCTTCGGGGTCAAAATTCTCCTGATCAAAAAGTTTTTGGGCCAACGGTTCAAGCCCTTTTTCCTTAGCGGCACTGGCTCGTGTTTTTCGCTTGGGGCGATAAGGCAAATAAATATCTTCAAGCTCGGCCAGGGTTTGTGCCATCACCACGGCCGACATCAACGCAGGTGTAAATTTTCCTTGCTTTTCTATGGAGGTGATCACCGCTTCCCTGCGTTTGTCCAATTCGCGCAATTGCTCTATGCGATCGCGGATGGTAGTAATCATTACTTCATCCATGCTGCCGGTCATTTCTTTTCTGTATCGCGCAATGAAGGGAACAGTCGCTCCTTCGGCAAGCAGTTGGGCCACCGCAATCACATTTTTTAAAGGCTGCGAAATTTCTTTCGAAATCAGATCTACCCACCGGGCGAGGTTTTCTTGTTCCATATTTTTTATCAGGCCGGCAAAAATAGAGGAAGGGATTTACAGTGCCAAAAGATGGAAAGGATCAGAACGATTTTCCATAAAACAAAAATGCCACACCGGTGAGGTGTGGCATCATACTTTCTTTATTTCAAACCGAATTAATATTCTTTATTGAAATCACCTCTGCGGAATCCTCCACCGCCACCACCACGGCTGCCACCACCGCCACTACCTTCTTCGCGTGGGCGTGCTTCGTTGACCACAAGGTTTTTCCCCATGAAATCAGCTCCGTTTAGCTCGTTGATTGCGTTTTTTCCGGCTGTGTCGTCTGCCATCTCGATAAATCCAAAGCCACGGCTGCGCTGTGTTACTTTGTCCATGATGATTTTAGCAGTGGTTACTTCACCGTGCTCGGCAAATAACTGCTTCAGTTGTTCCTCGGTTGCCTTCCAGGGGATGTTTGCTACATAAATGTTCATTTGTGTTTTTGAAATTAAGTGATAAATGTTTTTGATAATTTAATAAAGCCGGGCTGGGATAAACACTTTTTGTGGAGTACTTCAGGTGGGATTATTTCATTAACGGGTCAAATGTAATAGTTTTTTCCAATTATCCTTATTTCCACCATTTAATTGACACTTTTTAGAGGCAAATCTAAAAAAAAGGGTTTCAAATTGCGTATTGCTGATTTTGCCCGATGAATTTTGTCAGGCTTTTGCGCGCGGTTGACTGCACTTTGCGTTGAAGGAAGGGTGTCCATCCCAATACTATTCCGGTTGGCCCCAGTGCCTGGCAGCTCCATCTCCAAAAGTCAAACGCATCGGTATGGTGGATGATCAGCCCATCTTTAAATTCAAATTGGGCCTGGATGATATTATGCACCTTGCGGCCTGTGCGCGAAAAGGAATACCGTGCCTGCCACTGGCAACTGCCTTTGTTTGCCAAGGCACTTACATCTGTGTATTCAAGTGAAAAGTCGCGGGCATTTTCGCAGAGCATGTGCCACATGGCTTTTGTTTCCTGGCTGTTCAACCCCGGAAAGGCAGGATCGGTGAACCGTGCTTGCGAATGGTAGCACGCGTGCATGGTTTTCCAATCGCGCTTCCGAAATGCCTCATAGAATTTTATAATGATTGCACTGTTTTGGTTCATATATTTTCCGTTAGTGGAACAATTCATCCTTCGAACAGCCAAGACTTTTGGTCATTCATAAAATAAAGTACTTTCATGCGATACTTCACTAAAGCTAAAGCATACAATATGAAAATAAAATTATTGACCCTCGGTGCGATAGTTGCCGGCATCAGTTTTCTGGCCACGGGCCAGTCGTTCAACAACCTTCCCGTCACTACACAAAAGCCACCTTTGCACGGCAAGCATTGGATGGCCATCACGGGCAAACCATTGGCCGCCACCGCGGGTGCCATCATTTTCAGCAAGGGAGGCAATGCCGTGGATGCATCGTGTGCCATGCTCGCAGCCACCTGCACCATGTGGGATGTGCTCAGTTGGGGTGGCGAAACGCAAGCATTGATCTACAATCCGAAAACAAAAAAAGTAATTGCCATCAATGCATTGGGTGTAGCACCCACCGGTGCAACTGCCGGTTTCTTCAAAGGCAAGGGCATGAACTATCCGCCACAGTACGGCCCGCTGGCGGCTGTTACTCCCGGCACACCGGGTGGCCTCATGACTATGCTGGCCGAGTATGGCACCATGAGTTTGAAAGAGGTACTCACACCGGCTATGCAATTGGCAGATGGTTATCCTATAGAAGCGCAGACGGCCAATAGTTTTGAGCGTGAAAAAGAGCACTTGAAAGAATGGCCCTATTCCAAAGCGGTGTTTCTTCCTCATGCCGGAGAGCAGCGCGAAGCACCAGTGGCTGGAGAAATTTTTAAGCAATTGGATTTGTTGGCAACACTTCAAAAATTGGTGGACACTGAACAACAGGCGTTGAAAAAAGGCAAGTCGCGCAAAGAAGCAATCTATGCTGCTTATGAAAGATTTTATAAAGGAGACATTGCCAAAGAGTTTGCGCGCGGATGCCAGGAGCAAGGCGGCCTGATAACCGAGCAAGACATTGCCAACTGGAAAGTGATCACCGAAGAACCGTTGATGGTGAACTACAAAGGTATTGATGTTTATAAAATGCAGCAATGGACACAAGGCCCCGTGCTGCTGCAGGCTTTGAACATGTTGGAGAATTTCGATCTCAAAGCAATGGGGTTCAACTCGGCCCGCTACATCCATACGTTGTATCAAGTGATGAACTTAACTTTTGCCGACCGCGATTTTTATTATGGCGATCCATACTTTGCGCCCGAAGAGCCGATCAAAGGACTGCTGTCCAAAGAGTATGCGAGGGAAAGGATCAAAGCCATAAACTGGGAACGCAACGACCCGAAAGCATCGCCTGGCGATCCGTATCCCTTCGAAGGAAAAACAAATCCCTACAAAGATTATTTGAAAGAGTGGTCGCAGGCATCGGCCAACACCTATACTTCTCCCTTGTCGGAAGAATATCTTAACCAGGTTTTTTTAGGGACCACTTCCGTGGAAGCTGCCGACAAAGAAGGCTGGGTAGTTTCGATCACGCCCAGTGGTGGATGGAACCCGGCATGCATAGCGGGTAAAACAGGTTTGGGCATGAGCCAGCGTATGCAAAGTTTTGTTACCAACCCCAAGGAGAATCCTTTTAATGTGGTGGAGCCGGGCAAGAGGCCACGGGTAACCCTTACCCCTACGCTTGCCTTAAAAGATGGAAAGCCATTTTTGTCTTTTGCCGTGCAGGGTGGCGACACACAAGACCAAAACCTGCTGCAGTTTTTTTTGAACATGGTAGAGTTCAATATGACCGTGCAAGAAGCCACCGAAGCGCCTAACATCAACAGCGATCAGCTTTACCTTTCCCTCGGGGGGGAAGACAGAAAACCTAAGGCAGGAAACATTGTGC
Source organism: Cyclobacteriaceae bacterium (assembly GCA_043751075.1). Taxonomy (GTDB): domain Bacteria; phylum Bacteroidota; class Bacteroidia; order Cytophagales; family Cyclobacteriaceae; genus ELB16-189. Next base: position 7,425 of record JAYVAI010000025.1, read on the forward strand.
TGCACGACATCACCCCCCCGTATGTGCGCAAAGAGTTGCAGCGCATGGGCTATCGCATGCGCTTTGACGATCGCACAAGCGGGCCTATCAATGCCATTTATTTTGATTGGGAACATGGAAGTTTCTGGGGCGGATCGAGCAATCACGGGGAGGATTATGGAATTGGTTGGTGAGGTTTGTGAGTTCTTCATAGGGGGCTTATGAAAACAGAGTCTGCGCTTCATTGACAAATTCCTTGCATTTCCCTATGAGTTTAGCAATAGTTTTGTAGTTTTGAGTATAATTTTTTTTAAACCATTATTAACAATCACTAAAACAAAACACGCTATGGCAAAAAAAGCAGCGAAAAAAGCAGCCCCAAAAAAGGCCGCGAAGAAGGCAGCTCCTAAAAAAGCAGCTAAGAAAAAATCAGCCCGTAAACCGAATGCCGCCTTTATGGCTCCGCTAACTCTTAGCGATTCATTGGCAGCAGTTATTGGCAGCAAGCCAATCCCCAGAACAGAGATCATCAAAAAAATCTGGGACTACATCAAGAAGAACAAACTTCAAGACAGCAAAAACAGAAGGATGATCAATGCCGATGAAAAACTGAAAATAGTTTTCGCTGGCAAAAAGCAAATCTCTATGTTCGAACTTGCTAAGATTGTGAACAATCACGTGAAGTAATTTCTTTGCGGAATCAACAGACGCAAGCCGGAGGGGAAACCCAACGGCTTGCGTTTTTTTTTGTGCCTCAGGCAAGCCCTTTCTCAAGACCTCACCCCTGCCCTCTCCACCTTGCTCCGCCAAAGCGCTTCGCGAAGGCGAGAAGGAGAGGGTGACGCTCGATTGAATCTTTGTGTTTAACCCAAATTCGGAACTCCTTGCCCCTCGTAGTTTGATTTGCGTGATGTTTTGAATATTTGAGGCGAAACTGTAGGAAGCAAGGGAATCTTATTTGCTTATTGGAAAATATACCAGCATTTCATTCTACAAATTTTTATTGTTTTTAAGCAAGGGCAAGGAGTTCTGAAATTTTCAATGGCTCCTTTAACTTAATTGGGCTAAAGCCCAGATCACTCATCATTACTTTAATCCCACGAGCTAAAGCTCGTGGCAATTAATACTAACGACCTTATTCGTCATGGATGCCAAAGTGAAAGCTATGATAGAAAGCCACGCTATCCAATAGGGGGGAGGATGAAGTTCATCCCTTGAAATTACTTGCGTTTCCTGTTACCGTAAATACTTTTGAGATAGGCAATCTGCCCAATGTGATACAAGTCGTGGTGCAAGATGCCAGTGACTAAATCATTAAAGGTTGCTCTGCCAGTATAATCCTTTTTCAAAAGGGAATCACTTTGTTTTGCCATCCATGCAAGCAATTGTGACTGGTCCTTCTCCAGTTTTGATCAGGTCTAAACTTCCACTTACCATCATGTCGTTGTTGCTTTGCACAACCGCTGGAAAAAATGCAAACGACAAAATGATCGAACAAAAAACAACGCTCGCTATCTTCATATAAATTCTATCTCCTAAATTCTGACTTCTAACTTCTAACTTCTAACTTCTAACTTCTAACTTCTAACTTCTAAATTCTAAATTCTGACTTCTGACTTCTGACTTCTGACTTCTGACTTCTAACTCCTATCTCCTACCTCCCTCTCTCCCCAATCAATTTCTCCAGAGCCATGTACTCATCGCGCAATCTTGCCGCCTCGATAAACTCAAGTTCCCTGGCTGCCTTCTCCATAGCTTTGCGTGTGTTAGCCGACATCTTTTGAAGTTCGGGCAACGGCAGGTAAGCAATCACCGGATCGGCCGCCAGCGATTTTTCTTCATCTTCAAGATAGTATCGCTTCACCGATTTTTTTGAGTCGGCCACTTTGGTTTGCCCTAAAATATTGTCACGTGTTTTGATAATGGTTTTAGGTGTGATGCCATGCAAAATATTATAGTCCTGTTGGATTTTTCTCCTGCGGTCGGTTTCGTCTATGGCTGCTTGCATCGAGTCTGTCACCTTATCGGCATACATGATCACGCGGCCGTTTTCATTGCGTGCCGCCCGGCCAATAGTTTGCACCAGCGAGCGTTGGTTGCGCAAAAACCCTTCCTTGTCGGCATCTAAAATCGCCACCAGCGAAACTTCGGGCAAGTCGAGGCCCTCTCTCAAAAGATTTACGCCAACGAGCACATCAAACACACCGAGGCGCAGCTCACGCAATATTTCTACCCGGTCTAATGTTGCTACTTCCGAGTGTATGTAGCGGCACTTTACGGAGGCGCGCTCCAAAAATTTGGTCAGCTCTTCGGCCATTCTCTTGGTGAGCGTAGTTACCAGCACACGCTCTTTTTTCTTTACACGCTCATCAATTTCTTCCAGCAAGTCGTCAATTTGATTTTTGCTTGGCCTCACATCAATTTGTGGATCGAGCAAGCCCGTGGGCCGGATGAGTTGCTCCACCACTACGCCTTCTGATTTTCGCAACTCATATTCCGATGGCGTGGCACTTACATACACCACCTGGCCTAATACCGATTCAAACTCATTGAAGGTGAGCGGGCGGTTGTCCAATGCCGAGGGCAAACGAAAACCGTAGTCAACCAGGTTTACTTTTCTCGATCGGTCGCCACCCCACATGGCGCGCACTTGCGGCACGGTCACGTGACTTTCGTCAATGATCATCAAAAAATCTTGGGGAAAATAATCTATCAGGCAAAAAGGACGCGCCCCTACTTTTCTGCGGTCGAAATAGCGTGAGTAGTTTTCAATGCCGCTGCAATAGCCAAGTTCGCGCATCATCTCCAGGTCAAACTCGGTGCGCTCTTTTAGGCGCTTGGCTTCAAGGTGTCTTTTCTCCGATTCAAACATATCCACCTGCAGCACCATGTCGTCCTGAATTTCGCGGATGGCCTGTTGCAACATGTCTTTTCCCGTAACAAATAAATTGGCGGGGAAGATCACCGACACTTTTTCATCCGATATTTTTTTGCCCGTTACCGGGTCTATCAGTTGCAGGGCTTCAATCTCATCGCCAAAGAAATATACGCGCAAAGCATAATCCGCGTAAGCGAGAAAAATATCTACCGTGTCGCCTTTCACGCGGAAGCTGCCTTGCTTAAATTCTGCTTCGGTGCGCTTGTACAATATATCCACCAGGCCGAATAACAATTTGTTTCTGGGGATAGATTCTCCTACCGTAAGTTGAATTCTATTTTTGCCAAACTCTTCGGGGTTGCCGATTCCATAAATGCAAGACACCGATGCCACCACAATTACATCGCGCCTGCCGGTGAGAAGCGATGAGGTAGCACTGAGCCTCAGCTTTTCAATTTCCTGATTGATGGAAAGGTCTTTTTCTATGTATAGGTTTGACGAAGGGATGAACGCTTCGGGCTGATAATAATCGTAGTAAGAAATAAAATACTCCACCGCATTTTTGGGGAAGAAGTATTTGAACTCGCCATACAATTGTGCCGCCAATGTTTTGTTGTGGCTTAGTATGAGTGTGGGCCGATTGGTGCGCGCAATCAAGTTGGCGATGGTAAATGTTTTTCCCGATCCGGTTACGCCCAGCAGCGTTTGATGCGGCTCACCTGCATCGAGGCCCTTTACCAATAGCTCAATAGCTTGCGGCTGGTCTCCGGTAGGTTCAAAATCACTGGCGAGTATAAAATCCATGTTTGTAAAATAGTGATGCAATTTATCATTTGTTGGCGAAGCATTATTGGGTGGTGGGTTTGGTTATTTTGTAAAATGTCGCCTAACCCGCTGGTAGCCTGACCAACTTTTTCTCAAGCCTAAAATACCAGTTGTGCTCCATGTCTTCAACAAACGGAGACTATCGCTTATAGAAAAAATGGATTTGCATTCGTTGTTGTTGTTCGATTAGCTGCACTTTTTCCACCAGGGTTTACTTGTTGGTGAAGCCATCGCGCAAAGCCTGCACACAACACCAACAAGGGCTGAGGTGTAAAATGGCTGGTTTACATTTACAGACCAAGAACATGTTTGGGATATGAAACTCGTCTGCGGCAGGGCCGCCCAACATTCCTGCCTACCGGCCAGGCAGGTGTAGGTAATCCATCTAAGTTGGCATAAGGTGCAGCGCACCGAAATACCCCATTCTTTTCAACACAAAATATTTCGGTGCGCTGCACCTTCATACGCTGGCACATTTACTTCTACAAATATCGGGCGGCCCTGCCGGCCAGTCAGGCGGGTCTGCCGCTTTAATCAATCCATACGTCAGAATAGAGTTAACACAACAATAGTTATCGCAGGTCACCTCACCCGCAATGGGGTACAACTGATATTTTCCACTTAGATAAAAGTTGGTCAGGCGACCAACTTCAACAACAGGCGACCCACTTCATCAACAGACAAATCGGATTTTGGGCGGTATTTCCCAGTGAGGCTTACCGGAGAAACCGTATCCATAAAAACTCCCCTTGTTCTTGTTCGCCAAATAATTAAATTTGGTAAAACGGATTTATGCCTATGAGTAAACGTTTACTTTTTATCTTCCTTTCTTTTACTTTTTTTGCGATAGCGGCACAAGGCCAATTGGTTACGGGTGTGGTCACCTCAGCAGTTGAACCGGGCGGCTTGCCGGGCGTAAATGTTTTGATTAAAGGAACAGCCAAAGGCACCATCACCGACCTGAACGGAAAATTTTCACTTGAGGTGCCACAGGGCTCCACCCTTGTCTTCACATTCATTGGCTACAAACCCACCCAAGTGGTTTTTATCGGGCAGAGCAATATTGATATTATTTTAGAAGAAGAACTGAAAGAATTGAACGAGGTGGTGGTGATGGGCTACTCATCGGTGCAGAAGCGCGACATCACCGGCTCGGTGGTTTCTCTTAAAGCAGATAAGTTCAGAGACATTTCCTTATCGGGAATTGATCAGGCCCTGCAAGGTCAGGTAGCGGGTGTGCAGGTGGTGCAATCATCGGGCACACCCGGTGGGGGCATATCCGTGCGCATTCGCGGCAACACTTCCATCAATGCATCCAACCGGCCTTTGTTTATTGTGGATGGCATACCCGTTGAAACAGGTACACTTTCTTTGCGGAGTTTTGGAGGGCAAGACGACAACGCTATGTCGCTCATCAATCCGGGCGATATAGAATCTATTCAGGTGTTGAAAGATGCATCGGCAAAAGCCATGTATGGATCACGCGCTGCCAATGGTGTTGTGTTTATTACCACCAAGCGTGGAAAGAAGGCCACCGCCACCATTAACTTTGATATGCAGCGAGGCATTGTTGACCCCGTGAAAAAATTAAAATTGCTCGACTCCGAAAGTTTATTGATACTTCAGCGTGAAGCCGTGGAAAACGCTGACCAAAATCCCGATGCGCTGGGCTTGATCAAAGGCGTGACCGATGCGGTGAACACCGATTGGCTGGACGAAATTTTTCGCACCGGCATTATGCAGCAATATCAACTCACATTAAAAGGGGGCGATGATAACACCTCGTATTATATGAGTGCCAGCTACCGCGAAGAGGAAGGCGTTCAACTCAACAATAAATTCGAACGGCTAAGTGGCACCATTAACCTCGATGAAAAAGTAACAAAGAAATTGACCATCGGCTCGAACATGACGCTGTCGCGCGCCTTGAACAAACGTGTGAAGGGCGACAACTTTTTGGATGGCGTTTATTCAGGTGCGTTGAAAAGTTTGCCTTACAATGTTCCGTTTACAGAAACGGGCACGTTAGTAGGCCCAGGTTCTCCGCTTTATGCAGGCTTCCCAAACTTCAATCCGGTAGCGCAGGCCGTGCTGCCACGCTTCGATGCCATCACCGTAAAGTTATTGGGCGGCCTCAATGCCACCTATCAGTTCAACGAACAGTTGCGTATGAAAAGCCAGGTGAGTTTGGATTATAACAATGTAACGGAAGATCAGTACGAATCATCTCAAACTGCCATCGGTGGATTTTTGGATGGCGTAGGCGGGCAGGGCTATGGGGTTTTTATTGTAAGTGCCTCCACCAATTTTGTGGCAAACGCTACGCTTAGTTACAACAAAACATTTGGCACATCGCACACGGTAAGCGGACTGTTGGGTACTGAAATATTTCGCAATTTTTATAGAGATGGAAATGTGGTGGGGCGCCTGTTTCCAAGCGATGATTTCACTTACATCACATCGGCAGGCATTGTTGATAACGGTTCGTCTTTCCGGCTGAACAGTGGTCTCTTCTCTGTCTTTGGTGAAGCTAAGTATGATTTCAAAGATAAGTATCTGGCATCGCTGGGTATGCGCACCGATGGGTCTTCGCGCTTTGGGCCGGGCAACCGCTATGGGTTTTTCCCATCTGTTTCTGCCGCCTGGCGGGTGACCGAAGAAGAATTCTTTAAATCCGATATCATTAACGATCTGAAAATAAGAGCCAGCGCAGGGTTTACAGGAAATGAAAGAATCCCTGACTACCAATTTCTGGGCGTATGGGCAGCTACCATTTACAACGGAAGTTCAGGCGTGGGCCCCAGTCAATTGGGAAATCCAAACTTGAAATGGGAAACCACACGCGAGATAAATGTGGGAGCCGATATATCACTTTTCGATGGGCGCATTCAGGCAACAGCCGATGCCTACTACAATAAAACTTTTGACCTGTTGTTGCCGCGACCGTATGCATCCACCACGGGGTTCAACAGCGTATGGGAAAATATTGGCGAACTGGAAAACAAAGGAATTGAATTTGGAATTGTGACCGTTAACATGGACAAGGCAATAAAGTGGACAACCGATATTAACATCTCCAAAAATTTGAACAAAGTTATTTTTCTTGCCGATTCAATCCCAAGTTATAGAGGCTACCAAGCAGAAGGTGTATCGGCAACCAATATTATTAAAGAGGGGCAGCCGCTGGGCACGTTCATCGGTTTGGATTTTATGGGTGTTGATCCTGCCACCGGCAACGCAATTTATAAGGATGTCAATGAGGATGGACAAATTAATAACAATGACGAAATCATAATCGGAAATGCACAGCCGAAATTAATTGGCGGCATCACCAACAAAGTTTCTTACAAGCAATTTGATGTTACTGCCTTCTTCCAGTTTTCGTATGGCAACAAAGTGCTCAATCTCACCCAGGCTTCGTTGGTCAATTCTGGGTTGGACATCACCGGCAATCAATCGCCCGAAGCATTGCTAAGATGGCAAAAAGAAGGTGACATCACCCATGTGCCAAAATACGAATTGGGAAACACTGTCAACAATTATCACAGCAACCGGCTTATTGAAGATGGCTCGTTTGTGCGTTTGAAAAACGTTGGAGTTGGGTATAACCTTCCCACCAAATGGATCGAACGGTTTTATTTCAATAATCTGCGGCTGTATGTGTCTGCTACCAATCTGTGGACCTACACAAAATATTCCGGTGCCGACCCCGAGGTAAGCACGTTGAGCGGTTCTACCGCAGCCCAGGGAATAGATTTTTATACGCTTCCGCAGGTAAGGACAATTTCCATTGGATTAAATGCAACCTTGAAATGAAACGAGTTGCCTTATATGGTCTCACCATAATTGCATTTCTCTTGGGATCCATTTCCTGCGATGACGTGCTGGAGCCAAAGCCTGTTGACATTCTCAGTGACGACTTGGTGCTGAACGAGCCCAACGATGTGGCCAATGTGGAGATTGGATTGTACAGCGCTTTTCGGGGAATTGTTTCAGGCTCTGTTATATCAGGTGACTTCACTGCCGACATGCTTTTGCACAACGGAACCTTTTCGCAATACCGTGAGATTGGCACCAAGCGCATTACGGCTGCCAATGCATCGGCTGCTGGGCTATGGAGCAATATCTATAGTGCCGTATATGTATCCAATTTTATTTTTGAAAAACTTCCGGCAGTGAAAGGTGTGCCTACCCAGCAGCGAAACCAGGTGATGGGCACAGCACATTTTCTTAGAGGGCTCTCTTACTTTTATGGATTATATACGTATGGAGGGATACCCAATGTGAAAACAACTTTCATAGACGACAACAGAAACATCCCGCGCGCACCGGAAAATGAAATTTTGGAATTGATACTCAATGATTTTGAAGAAGCACTTGATCTGCTTCCTGCCGAGC
>JAYVAI010000026.1:0-15490 GCA_043751075.1 Cyclobacteriaceae bacterium
GGTGGTGAGTTCATCATGCACATAGATAAGGAAAAACTTTGGCTCAATACACAAGTGTTTGAAGATGTTCATTTGTTTGATGAAGCCCTTGAAGTTTGCGAGGACTTAGCCGAGCAGTCCATGAATAAGAAAAAGGAAACGAAACAAACTTTTGAAAATAATTTACGGAGACGATATAAAAACGGTGGACTTATTCCGCAAGTCATTGACAGTTTCTATCAGATATATGAAACACTAAAACTTGTCAAGGAAAAAGGCAGAGACAGTATTTGGAAATTCATTGTGCAGAATCTTTACAAACCTTATTTCTTAAACAAGAATTTTGACTATGTAATTGGTAATCCACCTTGGTTTACTTACAGTTCAATTAAAAATGAGGAGTATCAGAATCTCTTAAACTCACTTGCTGAAAAGTATAGTGTAAAACCAGTTTCAGTAAAGAACTTCCCACATCTTGAAATTGCAGCCATCTTTATGAGTTATTGCAGTAGTTACTTTTTAAAAGAAGCAGGAGAAATTGCTTTTGTTTTGCCGAGAAGTTTTTTCAGTGCCGACCACCACGACAACACACGAAGCGGAAAAGCAAAAGGTTTTCGCTTAACTCAAATTTGGGATTTGAATGATGTATCTCCTCTATTCAGAATTCCAAGCGGTGTTTTATTTGCCAAAAAAGCAGCAGAAAAAAAACAATTGCCGGCAGCAGGACTTGCGGGAATTTCCTTTTCAGGAAATTTACCAGCACACAATTGCAATCTGAAAACAGCAACACCAAAACTTACAGAAGATTTGCACAAATGGTATTACATAAAACAAGGTAAATCCACAGCATTCTCTATGCGAAAGGATAAGGCACTTCAAGGAGTAAATCCTTACCGAAAACTTTTTAAGCAAGGTGCTACTATTGTTCCCCGTGCTTTTTATTTTGTTGCACTCAATCAGGAAACTCCACCGGATTTTAAAGATAGAATCATAAATATTAAAACAACCGATGCACTTAACGGAGATGCCAAAGCGCCTTGGAAAGGGCTTGACTTCACAGGAAGAATTGAAAGTAATTTTGTTTTCAGAACTGCGCTTGCAAAAAGTATTTTTCCTTTTGCGCTTTACAAACCCGACTTAGTGGTGTTGCCAATAACGATTGAATTAAGTAATGAAAAAGGGAAAGAAATAAAACTTCATTCACATAAAGAATTAATGAATGATGGATACAGATTTGCTTCAAGATGGTTTGAAGATAAAGAAAATATTTGGAATGAATCTAAAACCGCAAAATCAAAAAACATGTCAAGCAATGACAGAATTAATTTTCAACGAGGGTTAACTAGTCAAAATTTAAACACTAAATATCTTGTTCTTTATAATTCATCTGCTAAAGATGCAAATGCAGTTGTGATAGACAGAAAATGTATTGATGAAAGCAGGGGATTTATGGATTTAGAATTTATAGTAGAAAGTGTAACTTATGTTTTTTATACGAATGATTTACGAGAGGCGAATTATCTGACGGCAATTTTAAATTCTACTACTCCAAACCTCATGATGAAAGATTTTCAGGCAAGGGGATTATTTGGAGCAAGGCATGTTCACAAAAAAATTCTTGACATCTATTTTCCTGAATTTGATAAGTATGATAAACAGCATAAGGAATTAGCAATGCTAAGTGTTACAGCTCATAAAAAAGCAAGTGATTATTTGGAAGGCATTAAGTCCGACAAGAAAATTGAAGGATTACACTTAGGAAAAATTCGTTTGGAAATAAAAAAACATCTTACCAATGAGATGAAAGACATTGACAAAATTGTAAAGCAAATTATCGGATAAATGGACAGCCAACTAAAGGAGAAAAGCCCAACGCACGAAAAAAATCAACCCTTCCTTTTTTGCAAATTTACTTTTCTCACCGCACGGGCTGACCGCAAACTTGCACCGACATCGCCTTGAATGTAAATCGCTTTTAATTACCTTCGTGCGAACATCAAACGACACACTACTCTGAACATGCTCAAAAAGCAACTTTTCAAAATCCTGGCTAAGATCAACAAAGCTGTGATGCCAGGTTTCGGTAAGAAAGACCTGACTAAACTTTCAAAGCTTGAAAAAGGGTTAGTTGCCTATCGCTATTGGGTGACTACCAATTCGATGGATTGATCACAAACTCTCGGCAAAGAAAATCCTCTTCACGCGCTCGCTGGTGCTGGTGAGTATTTCATAAGGGATCGTGTTTGCGCGCAAGGCCAGTTCGTGAATGGACAAACCCTCGCCAAAAATAATTACTTCGTCACCTTCGTTTGCTTCCATGCCGGTGATGTCAACCATAGTCATGTCCATGCACACGTTGCCCACCACCGGGGCTTTTTTTCCATGGATCATTACCGCACCCACTCCGCGACTAAAACTCCGACTGAATCCATCGGCATAACCAATGGCTATGGTGGCAATTGTCATTTCGTTTTCTGCTTTTCCTTTTCGGCCATAGCCAATGGACTCACCGGGTTTTATTTTTTTTATTTGTGAGATTACTGTTTTCAGTGTGGCCACCGGCTGAAGTTGGTTGAACGATTCTGACGTAGGGTTTACACCATACAAGCCTATGCCCAACCGCACCATGTCCATCTGGTATTGCGGAAACCGGAGAATACCTGGGGAATTCAACATGTGCTGAAAGGGTGTGATGTTTAATCGGGAAGAAATAATTTGATACACGTGTTCATAGCGGGCCACTTGTGTTTTTGAAAACTCATCGTGCACAGCTTCATCGGCACCAGCCAAGTGCGAAAACACCGAGGCAATTTTTATCTGTGCATTGCTTTTCAAAATTTCTACTGCTTGCGCTAAATCCTCCTCTTCCAACCCCAGCCTCTTCATTCCGGTTTCAATTTCCAAATGCACCGTGCATGAATGAGATCCTAAAAAATTTACTAATGCCCGCAACACATTCAAACTATAAATCACGGGCTCCAGGTTGCGATCACGTATATTTTGAAAACCCTCCTCGGTTGCGTTCATCACCATAATAGGAATGGTGATATTGTTTTTGCGCAGCTCCACGCCCTCATCCGCGTAAGCAACACCGAGGTAATCTACTCTATGATATTGAAGCAGCGTGGCAATTTCTTCGCTGCCACTTCCGTAGGCAAAGGCTTTCACCATCACCATTGTTTTCACACCGGGGCGCAGTTGCGCTTTGAAGAAATTGAGATTGTGAACAATTTTGTCCAAATCAATTTCCATGCGGGTGCCATGCACTTTGCGTTGCAGGAGCGCCACTATTTTTTCGAAATGAAAGGTGCGAGCGCCTTTTATGAGGATCACCTCGTGTTGAAAATTTTCTTTGCCAATTTCTTTTAACACACTTTCTGTATCGGCATAAAAGGAAGTTTGGATGGAAAGCTGGTTGAACGAAAGTTGGTTGGCTATCAGAAAAGGACCGACTCCAATCAGGTGGGCAACATCGCTTTGAAGGATCAAGTCACGGATTTTATTTGCCAGCACTTCATCATCAAGGCCAGACTGAAGGATATCGGAAAGTATCAATGTCTTTTTTTTCTTTTGTATCCCGCCAAGGAAATCCAAACTGATGCGCAAGCCACCCAAATCATTATTATAAGAGTCGTCAATGATCTGGCAGTGGTTTGTTCCTTGTTTCAGTTCGAGGCGCATGGGCACCGACTTGAGCAAACCAATCCGCTCTTGCACAGCCTGCACAGCATAGCCCAGGCACACCATGAGTGCCACGCAATGAAAGCAATTTTCTATGGAGGCATGATCGCGAAACGGAAATTTCATAATATGATTTGCACCTTGCCACTGCACAATAAAATGATCTCCTGATTTTGTGATCGGCAAATCGGCTTGCGGGTGAAAGCCCCAACAAAAAGCCGGCCACGCGGAAGCCAGCACAGCCGACCGCACCAAGTCGTGATCGGCACAGTAAATCAATTTCTCAACGTTTGAAAAGAGCAATAACTTCTCGTTGATTTTTTGTTGAACAGAAACAAACCCTTCATCGTGGGCGGTGCCAATGTTTGTGATGACGCCCAACGTGGGCCGGATTATTTTTTGCAGCCGCTCCATTTCATTTGGTATTGAAATGCCCGCTTCAAAAATTCCCAACTCATGATGCTGTTGCATTTGCCAAACGGAGAGAGGAACGCCTATTTGCGAATTGTAGCTGCCTGGATTTTTTACGATTTGATAATCGGGTGAGAGCAATTGATACAACCATTCTTTGATAATGGTTTTGCCGTTGCTGCCCGTGATGCCGACAACAGGAATGGAAAATTGTTTTCGGTGCGCACTCACTAAATTTTGCAGCGCATGAATGGAAGATTGAACCAATAAAAAATTAGCCTGCGGAAAGTTTTTGATCAGCACGGGCCTCTCAACCACAAACTGGCGTATGCCTTTTGCATATAATTCAGAAATGTAAACGTGGCCGTCATGCCGGGTTCCGGCAATGGCGAAGAACAAAGCGTGTTCGGAAAGTATAGCTTTGCGACTGTCAATAACCAAATCTTCTACATTTCTGTCTTTGGCCATTTGAATAACGGCACCTTGACAAATAGTGGATAGCTGAGAAAATAAAAACATAGCATCAAAAAAGTTTGGAACCATTGGGCACCGGAGTGTGCACTGTGGCAAGGACTATCTTTCCGTTTTGGTCAGGAAAGCCTGTGACGAGCACCTCGGAAGTAAAATTTGCAATTTGTTTTGAGGCAAAGTTCACCACACAAATCAACTGCATGCCGAGTAGTTCTTCCAAAGAATATAAATCCGTTATCTGGGCACTTGTTTTTTTAATGCCCAAATCAGGCCCCAAATCAATCCAAAGCTTATAGGCTGGCTTTTTGGCTTCCTGAAATGCCTCGACCCTAACGACCGTTCCTATTCTCAGATCAATTTTATTAAACTCGTTATATGTAATCGTTTCCAAAAAATTATTAGTTTGCACATCTAAATATCGAAGGTAATCCCAAATTTGTCCAGAATTAAATGAAACAAATTTTTTCACATTTTCTTGGATTTACTTTTCTGCTGGTAGCCATACCTTTTTTCTCTTCGATGGCGCAAGAGGGGATACCCGCAAATGAAATTCCGGATACAAATTTTCATCCCGAAACCAACGATGACAAACCGCTCTTGTTCGAGCCCGATAAGTCGCCTTCAAACACAGAAAAATCAAATCAACAAAAAGAGCAGGCAACCACGCTAACAAAAAGTGGGAAAGCGAAATCGGGGGATTCGAAAAACCCGGTCACCAAGAGTGAAGACGATGCCCTGTCGTTCAACTTCCTTTACTACATCATTCAAAAATTTAAGATCTCGGATATTGTAGAGCAATAATCTGAGCTTGTAATCCAAGGTGCATGACAAATTGCACTGACCAGCGAAATTTCAAGATAAATATTCTCTACGGATTGAGTTTATTCGGATAGGCTATTGCTTTTTAATTCAGTTCAATTTGTCACACTGTAATATAAGCCCATCAGAAAAGCAAAAAAAAAATTAGTATCACCGAGCTTTCTATTTCAACTCTTCTTTACTATAAATTGCTCCAGGTCTTTGAGCTTGAGTATGCCCTCGTAGTATGCCTTGCCAAAAATCACGGCAAACAACCCCATATCATTTAGCCGTTTTATGTCGTCCACACCGCGCACACCACCGCTGGCAAGCACTTTCATATCCTTAAACCGATCTATGATTTCCTGATAGAACGAAAAGGCAGGACCCTCCAGCACACCGTCTCTGGAAATGTCGGTTGCCTTCACATATTTCAATCCCCTGTCGTAGAAGAACTGAATGTGATCAAACAAATTGATTTCCGATTTTTTCATCCATCCCCTAATGGCAACTGTCTTTGATACGATGTCGGTAACATCCGCGCCCAGGGTCATTTTTTCCCGTCCATAAGAAATAATCCAGGAGGCAAATAATTCGGGATTGGTGACGGCTATGCTTGAAGCGGTGATGTAGGCGGCACCAAACTCATAGGCTTTATCAATGTCTCCATCGGTGCAAATGCCCCCGGTGAAATCCACTTTCAAATCGGTATGGCCTGCAATGGTTTCCAGCACGTGATAGTTCTTAGGACTGCCACGCTCGGCACCATCTAAGTCAACCAGGTGAACTACATCAATGCCATGATCTTGAAATCGTTTGGCGAGGTCCAATGGATTTTCATCATACGCTTTTTCGCTGGTAGGGTCGCCCTTCCTCATTTTTACAACTTTTCCTTTTCGGATGGCTATGGAAGGTATTACCTGTATCATTTAGTTTCTGTTGTGTGAGTTGTTAAAGATACGTCTGTTACTTGTTTCAAAAAATTTCTTGTATTGAAATTTTAAAACCACGGCTTGCTCGTTGGAGAATTTATTTTACAGAAAATGGAACGGCAACCAAAGTCTTGTCCCAAATAAAAGTCAATTCATTTTCTTCGCCAGAATTTTCAATTCCAATGGTGAACTGTTCAAACTCTTTTTCGATGGCCACAGCGTTGGCTTCAACCGAGAGTGCATCTTTGGCAGGATCATGGTTTGCCACACCATTAAAACCAACACCCCATTGGCCGGTTTCCGAATTAAAAAATATGATCCAAGTCTGCTCGCGCGGAGTTGTCCACAGTGAATATTTTCCCGCCTTCAGTGTTTTATCACCAAACATCAGGTCTTTACTTGTTTCAAACGTGGTTGCTTCATTGGCTCCTGTGCGCCAAACTTTATCGTAGGGAACAAGCCCACTAAATATTACTCTTCCCTTTTTGTATGGCCTATTATATTCAATATTGATTTTTAAATCTCCCTGTTCAAATTTTACCTGATCTTTAGGACTAAAGGTTTTGGTATAATAAAACCGAACATAGGCAATGGCACCAAGCATGATCACTAGAATAATACCCAATACGATTAGAAATTTTTTCATGGCAATGGTGGTTTTAAATCACTTTTTGGTGGGTACGCTGAAATAAGGATACGAGTTTACAATTTTTAAAGGTCATTTTGCAAATATTCTCACTGGGAGGTTTAAATTTGTTCTGTTCTTCACTTTAACCAATCTAAGCCATGTCAGTTTTTGGAGTAGTAATCGCCCTGTTCATTCTCGCCATTGTTTCCGTTTGGGCGTTTCCAAACAAGAGTGTGAGCGACAACGAGCACGATATAAAGCACTGATTCTTTTTCCGTGCCCTAAAATGAATGTGTGCATCTTCTGCGGGTCTGCGTCTGGCATAAGAAAAGACTACGCAGAGGCTGCCACCGAAATGGGAAGCCTTCTCTGTGCTTCCAAATCTTCTTTAATTTATGGTGGCGGCAACATTGGCCTCATGGGCATATTGGCCGATGAAGTCATGCGCCTGGGAGGTCATGTTATTGGTGTGATCCCCGATTTTCTCCTGCAATTGGAAGTAGCTCACAAAGGCATCACGCAATTGGAAGTGGTGAGCAGTATGCACGAGCGCAAAAGGCGCATGGCCGACCTGGCCGATATCTTTATTGCCATGCCCGGTGGATGGGGCACGTTGGACGAACTGGCGGAAATACTTACCTGGAAACAATTGGGATTGATACACGCCTCCGTTGGCATTTTGAATACCAACCGCTACTTCAACCCACTTATTGAGCAAATGAACACCATGGTTACAGAAGGATTTCTTCAAGCCAACAGTTTAAAAGAATTGAAAATTTCTGAAAACCCCCGCCAACTTCTACTTCAACTGGGAGTAGAAGTTATTTCATATACTTCCGAATGAACTTTGAATTATTGGTAAATACCATTCAACGGACACACAGCACACTTCAACAAAGTGCGCTTAAATCCATCAATAAGCACCTCACTATTCGCAATTGGTTAGTGGGTTTTTATATCGTGGAGTTTGAGCAAAAAGGCGAAGACAGGGCTAAGTATGGTGAAAAATTATTGCCTGAATTGGCAAAGTCCATCAATATTAAAGGGCTTTCAGCAACCAATCTCAGGCTTAATCGTCAGTTCTATTATACTTATCCTCAAATTCATAAGACGCTGTCTGATGAATTGAAAAAAATGGGTTTTGACAATAGCTCAATTCATCAGTTGCCAACTGATGAATTTCAAGATAATGATAATCAAGTATTTACAATTGTGCAGACACCGTCTGCACAATTACAAAATTCACCACTCGATCTTCAAGTGCCTCCCGATAAGCTTATCAATCGCTTGTCATTTACCCATCTCACTCTGCTATTTCCTATTGCAGACCCATTAAAGCGCACCTTCTATGAAATTGAGTGCATGAAAGGAAACTGGAGTGTAGAAGAACTAAAACGCCAGGTCAACTCCTTGTATTTCGAGCGCAGCGGCATGAGCAGCAATCCTGAAAAACTAAGCCGCTCCGTTCAAGAAAAATCAGAAACATTAACGCCAACCGATATTATTAAATCGCCTTTTACTTTTGAGTTTCTGGGTTTGAAAGCAAAGGATGTTGTCTATGAATCTGATCTGGAGCAAGCACTGATAGATCATCTCGAAGAATTTCTATTAGAGTTGGGTCATGGTTTTTGTTTCGAAGCCAAGCAAAAACGAATAGTCATAGGCGAAAAATATTATTTCATAGACCTTGTATTTTATCACCGCATTTTGAAATGCCATATCCTCATTGATTTGAAAATGAAAGAAGTAGAACACGAAAATATCGGACAACTAAAAACATACATCAACTATTACAAAAAAAACATAGTGCAAACAGGCGATAATCCTCCCGTAGGTTTATTATTGGTTACTGAAAACAATAGGGCTTTGGTTGAATATGCCGTAGCCGATGCCGACCAGCAATTATTTGTAAGTAAATATGTGCTTGAGCTACCAACCACTCAACAGTTGGAAGAATT
Source organism: Cyclobacteriaceae bacterium (assembly GCA_043751075.1). GTDB lineage: Bacteria > Bacteroidota > Bacteroidia > Cytophagales > Cyclobacteriaceae > ELB16-189. The sequence continues at coordinate 8,859 of JAYVAI010000026.1, forward strand.
TATACGCAAAGAATTAAATAACTGACATGACTTTGACTATGGCAAAACGCGATGACATTATTATTTATGGGCCGTACCGCGCGTTTCATTTTGGAATGATGATGAAGAGAAATGGTATTTCTCTTTTCAGAATGTAGTGAAGTCTTAGAAATGGCATTTCTCTGTTCAGGATGTAGTTGAAGTTTTGACCAACTCTGTTGATGTTTGGGACTACATCAAAAAGATGAAAAAGCGCGATGCCCAATTGAATGCCAACTGGGGGACAATTTGTCCCCTGGTTGAAATGACAGCGCAGACGCCAAGCAACTCGTAGATGCCAAACCGAAAAAAAAACCAAAATAGATACAGCTTATCCACAGCCATTGACTGTTGAGGAAGTCCATATCCTTAAAAAATCTTAGCTTTAGCAAAAGCCGTGTGAGCGTGGGAAAGAGATACTTTATGGGTTGCGTTTTTCTATGGGCTGGCATTGTCCCTTGCTGGTCGCAAGTGCTGGGCTTTTCCCTTCCGCCAGGAAAATCCAAAGTTCAATTTCCAATAGAGGTTTACAACAACCTGGTGATCATGCCGATTATTTTAAATGGGCAATTGCCTCTGAAATTTATTCTTGATACCGGTGTGCGCACATCCATACTTACCGAAAAAGCCTATAGCGACATACTCAACCTGCCCTACTCAAGAAAATATACTATATCGGGGCCCGGTGGCGAAAAAACAATTGAGGCATACATTACCAACAACGTAACCTTGGATATGCCCGGTGTGCACGGCCGGGGCCACGCCATGTTGGTGCTGGAAAAAGATTATCTCGAACTTCGAAATTATTTGGGCACCGATGTGCATGGCATTTTAGGGTACGAATTGTTCAGCCGGTTTATTGTGACAATTGATTACGAGCGAAAACAACTTACCATCATGCTGCCAAACCGCTTCAAACCAAACAAGAGACTTGAGTGGTTGCCCATCACTGTGGAGGACACCAAACCGTATGTTATCGTGGGCCTGCACATGAACGATACCACATCGCTTTCGGCAAAACTATTGGTGGACAGTGGGGCGAGCAATGGCATTTTTTTGGAGACAAGTTCCAACAGCAAAATCATCCTTCCAGAAAAAAATGTGAGCACCATTATTGGAAGGGGGCTTGGTGGTGAGATAACCGGTCAGATCGGGCGGATAAAAGCACTGGAATTGGGCCATTTTTTGGTGCCCGATGTGATCGCCAATTTCCCTGACCCCAACTCGTACATAGATTCCATCAAAACAAGCCGTATGGTTTTTCGCAATGGCTCCCTGGGTGGCGAGATGCTGAGCCGCTTCACGGTTACGTTTAACTTTCCAGGAGAAAGGATGTACCTCAAAAAAAACTCTTCTTTCAAAAAAGATTTTTATTTCAACTTGAGCGGGCTTACCGTGAGGGCGCGCGGGGCGAAGCTATCCACCTTCGAGATTGCCGATGTGCGCGAAAATTCCTCTTCTTCAAAAGCTGATGTTAGAAAAGGCGACAAGATCATTACGGTGAACGGAATAGCCACCGAAGATTTGAACCTGAACATCATCAACGGCTATTTAAATTCAAAACCAGGCAGAAAAATTTCTCTTAAAATTCTGCGCGATGGTGTTACAATCAAGAGAGAATTTAGACTTGAAAATGTAATTTGATTTTTATGAACTGCCCTGCCTGTTCGCCACAGATTCACAGATTTTTTTTTCTCTTACTGTGTACTCCGATAGTCAGGCAACATAAAATAGATAAACACCACTTGAGTTCTATTTTAAAAATGTATCCGAAGTAATGATCGAAGTAGTAAAATCAATGTCCTGTTTCCAATCTGTGAATCTGTGGCCATCTTACTTTGTTGGCGCGCTGCTATCCTTTAATAGATGATCAAAGTAATAATTGTTGGCGGAGGGCTTGCCGGGTTGATTGCAGCCAATGGATTGGCGCGCACTGGCATTGAGGTGATGGTTGTTGAAAAGAAAAAATATCCGTTTCACCGCGTTTGTGGAGAGTATATCAGCAATGAAACCGTTCCTTTTCTCAAAGCGATGGATTTATTTCCGTCAGCATATAACCCACCCTCCATCACCAAATTTCAACTCACTTCCGTGAATGGAAAATCGGCACACCTTCCATTGGGCCTCGGTGGGTTTGGCATCAGCCGCTATTCGTTTGATGATTTTCTGTATCGCAAAGCGGTGGAAAAGGGAGTCGTATTTTTGCTGAGCACCGAGGCCACTCAAATTTCTTTTGACGGAAATAATTTCGCTGTGCATGTTGGGGACCACACATTGACCTGCGATGTAGTGATTGGTTCTTTTGGCAAGCGGTCGCGGTTGGATGTTTCTTTGGAGAGGGGGTTCATTCACAAAAGATCTCCCTATGCTGGCGTAAAGTATCACATCCGCACACAACTGCCTGCCGATCAAATCTCGTTACATAATTTTAAAGATGGCTATTGCGGCATCAGCCAGGTGGAAGACCAAAAATTTACATTGTGCTATCTCACCCAAAACAACAACCTGAAAAAATATGGCAACATAAAATCAATGGAGGAAGCAATCCTGTTCAAAAACCCTTTTATAAAAACCCTTTTTTCAAATTCCGATTTTCTTTACGAGCGGCCCGAAACAATAAATGAAATTTCTTTTGCCACCAAGCAGCCTGTGGAAGACCACATACTGATGGCCGGTGACGCAGCCGGCATGATCGCCCCGCTGTGCGGCAACGGCATGGCACTCGCCATTCATTCGGCAAAAATAGTGAGCGAGTTGGTTTTGCGGTTTTCGAAAAATGAAATTACCCGGGCGCAAATGGAAAATGCATATAGAGAAAAATGGAATTCGCTTTTTGCGCGAAGGCTTTGGGCAGGCCGGCAAATACAACAACTCTTCGGTGCCGAGTGGACTTCAAACCTAGCGGTGAACCTCATGCAGAACGCGAAACCATTGGCACGGTTTCTGGTGCGGCAAACTCATGGTAAACCATTTTAAATCTTACCATTTAGCAGTACGCATTTCCATTTCTTCCTGAGTAATAAATTTTCCCATCTGCGCTTCCTCCAGTGCTTCATCTATTTCTCAATTGTATTGTTCTGTGTCTATCGTGACGGGCTCCTGCATTCGACTGTGCAAAAATGACTTCAACATCTGCACTACAGATTTCTTTTCATCTTCGTTTAGCCGGGTAAAATAGTTGAACATCTCCTGTTCCAATAGGCTTGCCATAAAATTATGTAAAACTGATAATCAAAGTTCTGAACGAAAGTCACCGCTCGGTTTCTTGTCTTAGCGAAGCGATGACAATTTCATTAAAGTGTCATTCCGGGCGAGGAGAGAATTTTTTTAAAATTGGTTCACAAGCAAACGAGACCCGGAATCCCGTAATCTTTGCGCCAATCTTTTTTATTGGGATCGCGGGTCGAATGGAATATTTTCAATAATGATAAAGGTTGAGCAAATTCGCCCGCGATGACATTTTCACTAATAGGAAGTAACATGACAAAGTAGGACTACCAATCTTTATAAATCTTTTTGATTGCGATCACAACTGCCCGATATGGCTCACCTCCAAAAAGAACCAGATAAAAAAACCATTCAGGCAAAGAGCCGATAAAAAATTTAGCCACATCGTAAATGTAAAGTTTGCCTTAGCAGAATTTTGCAGCACAAGCAGAAACCAAATTAAAAAATAAATTACCACCGGGGTTAAGAATATCAGAAATGCTATGCCATAACGCAACTCATAAAAGGAATAGAAATACCATACATAGCCTGCCGCTGCCAATGTGAAAATGATGAGCACGAACGTAAAAGTACCCTTCACACCCAACAGCAAACTAATGGTGCGGTCGCCACGCTTAGCATCTTCTTCGTGCTGATACACTTGCGTCATGGGGTATGTGCCCAATAAAATAATACTGGAAAGAGTGGCCGGTATCAACACCCGCGCATTTAAAAGATTTTCTATTTCAAAATCATTGATGCCCACATAGCACATAAGAAAAGTAAAGAACCCCTGAAAGATACCTACCGTGAGCCACCCGGCAACAGGAAATTTCTTTAACCGAACGGAAGGATGGCTATAAGCTTTTGATACCAGGCCATATATCAACAGCATGATGGCAAACAACAAACTTATCTTAACAAACCCAAGCACAATGGCCACCGCATCAAATAGCAGCGACAAGTAGTACAATCCTTTGTTCACCGGTGGTGGGTTTTTTAATCCACCAATACTTTTTTCATCTTTATCGAAATAACTGTTGTACCCATTGCTGGCCGGATATAAAAACAAATGGATAATCAACCACGACCACAGCAGGCGGCTTTCGCCAAAGTTGGGCGATATGCCGAGGGCAAAGAAATAAACGGGCATCAGAAAAAAGGAAAAGGGGATGCGGAGGTGAAGCCAGGCCGAACGAGAAAACATAGTAAGGATTTAATTATTCAAATCAAGGTAACTAATTCATCCCTTGTTGAAACAAAGTGGCCTTGTTTTTTGCTATACTTGACGAATGAGTTATATCACCGCCATTGGCACGGCCAATCCCAAGAATAAATTTAGTCAGTCAACCATTGCTGATTTTATGGTGCGCGCCATGCAGATGAACGACCACGAGGCCCGAAAACTTCGCACCCTCTTCCGCAGCACAGGGATAGAAACTCGTCATTCAGTGATTGACGATTACGGAAAAATAGATGGATTTGATTTCTACTCCAATAGCGTAGATTTTGAACCTTTTCCTTCCACCGGCACACGGCTTTTATTGTACCGACAACAGGCGTTGGCCCTGAGTGGTATGGCAATAAATGATTGTTTGATCAAAATAGATTCGTTTGATCAAAAATCGATCACCCATTTGATCGTGGTGAGTTGCACCGGCATGTATGCACCCGGGTTGGATATTGATTTGGTAAAAGCATTGGGGCTATCCACCAACACGCAGCGTTTATGTATCAACTTCATGGGTTGTTACGCTGCTTTCAATGGCTTGAAGCAGGCCGATATTATTTGCCGGTCGGACCCAAAATCAAAAGTGTTGGTGGTTTGCACGGAGTTGTGCAGCATCCATTTTCAGAAAGAAAACACAGACGACAATTTGCTGGCCAACGCGCTGTTTGCCGATGGATCGGCTGCCCTGCTGGTAGAACCCACGCCTCGCAAAGGATTAAATTTAAAACCGATAAGTTTTTATTGCGACTTAGCCACGGAGGGCGATCAGGATATGGCCTGGACGGTGGGCGACCTTGGTTTTGAAATGCGCTTGTCAGCGTATGTGCCCGATGTTATTAAAGGTGGAATAAAAAAACTCACACACTCTTTGTTGCAACAAATTTCACAGTCCCTTTCTGATGTAGCCTACTATGCCATTCATCCTGGTGGCAAAAAAATTCTGGAAGTAATAGAGCAGGAATTAAATCTCACCAAAGAACAGAACAAATATGCCTACGAGGTGCTTCGCAACTATGGAAACATGTCGTCACCTACTGTTCTTTTTGTGCTTCAGGATGTATGCAAAAACCTGAATGGCGTGGATGACAAAAAGAAAATTTTGAGTTTTGCCTTTGGCCCCGGCCTCACATTGGAAAGCATGGTGCTGGAAATACAAAATCACTAACGGTGGCTATCAACTTTTCAAAGCGCTCTTCTTCCATTGAGATCATGGATGATTTGGCCTGTGATGGTGAGGTGGTATTTCAAACCTTACGGGAATTGGATGTGATAAACCGATGGCTGGGGGGCAATGCGGTAACGGTGCAGGCAGTAAGAAAAATTTGGAAAAACATTCCTAACGGGCAAACAATATCCATTGCCGATTTAGGCTGTGGCGGTGGCGAAATGCTCCGTATCATTTCTGCCCTTGCCGAAAAAGAAAACAGAAAAGTAAAGCTGATTGGCTTTGACGCAAACCCACATATTGTTGAATATGCTCGCAGCCATTCAACCAAGCATCCCACTATATCCTTTGAGACCCTAAATGTTTTTTCGCAAGCATTTCAAAAACAAAAGTTTGATTTGGTGCTGGCAACATTGTTCATCCACCATTTTAATGAGACCGAATTGATAACCTTGTTTTCGTCTTTGAAAAAGCAAAGTTCGGCCATCATCGTCAACGACATTCATCGCCACCCGTTGGCCTATCATTCAATCCGCTTGCTTACACGCTTATACTCCCGCTCCGCCATGGTGAAATTCGATGCCCCATTATCAGTTATGCGCGCGTTTAAAAAAAATGAGCTAAGGCAAATGCTAGAAAAAGCTGGCATTGATAACTATGAGCTAACATGGAAATGGGCATTCCGTTGGCAACTGATCATTGCTTGAGTGTACTTGTCGGCCTTATTTATCGTCTTAAAATTCCCCTCTAAACCAAAACGAGTTCACCAAGTCTTTTTAACTTCGCACCCATGAAACCGAGCATGATATGATTTCTCATAAAGAGGAATGAAAATAGCGAGGTTCCATCTGTCCTTAGACTTAAATTATTTTCAGATGAAACATTCATTCTTATTTATTGCCTTCGCCTTCATATCATGCACGGGCACCCTCACCGATGAGCAAAAGAAAAAGATAAAGCAAAACATGAAGGATGGGCAAATCAAAAAAGTTTCGGAGGCACAAATTACCG
>JAYVAI010000027.1:0-15386 GCA_043751075.1 Cyclobacteriaceae bacterium
AGCACGGTGAAGAAGGCACCGACACCACCCTGTCTATTGGAAAGTGTAGCAGCACCGCCAACAATTGGAGTTGAAGTATCAACACCGGTGTGCCATGCAAATATGTATGGAGAACCTATGCCAGCACCATCCACATCGGTTACCAATGCCTGGCCATTCGCCAGTGCAACAATACAATTGGTTGACCCAATGGCGTTGGAGGCTATGACTGGAATAATTGAGTTGTTGATCACTTGAACGGTTACTGGAGATGAAACACAACCCGTGGCGGTATGAGTGACCGTAGTTGTATAATATCCGCCATTTAGATTTATCAGGTTTTGGTTTGCTGAAGAAGCATTTAGTGGGTCTGTTATAAGCTGGCCATTGTGCCATTCAAACGTGTAGCCGCCAATAGGACCCACCGGGTTTGTAACACTGCCGGTAGCCGTTCCATTAAAGTTTACGGAAGGGCTGGTGAGCAAAGCATCACAAATGGAATTGGGAGTTTGTGCCAGCGCAACATTAGGGATCACGCGGCTGTCGGGCACCTCTACTGTTCTTGTGTTTTGGCAACCATTGGATTGATTGGTGACGAGCACCGTAAAGAAGGCACCTACACCACCCTGCCTATTGGAAAGTGTAGCGGCAGCACCAACAATTGGAGTTGATGTATCAACACCGGTGTGCCATGCATATATATATGGAGAACCTATGCCCGCGCCATCCACATTCGTTACCAATGCCTGGCCATTTGCCAAAGCAACAACACAATTGGTTGACCCAATGGCGTTGGAAACAATGACTGGAATAATTGAGTTGTTGAGTACCTCAACGGTAACAGGGGCTGAAACGCAACCCGTAGATGTTTGAGTTGCCCTAGTTGTATAGTATCCGCCATTTCTATTAATCAAATTTTGGTTTGTTGAAGAAGCGTTTAGTGGGTCAGTTATAAGCTGGCCATTGTGCCACGCAAACGTGTAGCCGCCAATAGGGCCAACTAAGTTTGTAACAGAGGCTGTTGCCGTTCCATTAAAATTTACAGAAGGGCTGGTAAGCAAAGCATCACAAATGGAATTGGGAGTTTGTGCCAGCGTAACATTGGGGATCACGCGGCTGTCCGGCACCTCTACAGTTCTTGTATTTTGGCAACCGTTGGATTGATTGGTGACGAGCACCGTAAAGAAAGCTCCGACACCACCTTGTCTGTTGGCAAGGGTAGCGGCACCACCAACAATGGGAGTTGATGTATCCACCCCGGTGTGCCATTCAAATATGTATGGAGAACCTATGCCCGCGCCATCCACATTCGTTACCAATGCCTGGCCATTTGCCAAAGCAACAACACAATTGGTTGAGCCAATGGCGTTGGAAACAATGACTGGAATAATTGAGTTGTTGAGTACCTCAACGGTAATAGGAGCTGAAACGCAACCCGTAGATGTTTGAGTTGCCCTTGTTGTGTAGTATCCACCGTTGAGGTTTATAAGATTTTGGTTTGTTGATGAGCCGTTTACCGGATCGGTGATGAGTTGGCCATTGTGCCATTGAAATGTGTAGCCGCCAATAGGGCCCACCGGGTTGGTAACAGTGCCTGTTGTTGTTCCATTAAAATTTACGGAAGGGTTGGTAAGCGAGGCATTACAAATGGAATTGGGAGTGCGGGCCAGGGTAACGTTGGGGATCACACGGCTATCTGGCACCTCCACAGTTCTTGTGTTTTGGCAACCGTTGGATTGGTTGGTGACGAGCACGGTGAAGAAGGCACCTGCACCACCCTGTCTATTGGAAAGGGTAGCAGCAGCACCAACAATTGGAGTTGATGTATCAACACCAGTATGCCATTCAAATATGTATGGAGAACCTATGCCCGCGCCATCCACATTCGTTACCAATGCCTGCCCATTGGCCAATGCAGCAACACAATTAGTTGAACCAACGGCAGCGGAGGCTATGACTGGAATAACTGCAGCATTTATAACTTCGGCTGTCCTCGGTGTTGAGGCACAAAAAATATCCGTCCGGGTTACCACCAAAGTATAAAAACCACTGTTCAACAATGAAAGGCCGGAAGAAGACTCGGGTCTCTTGGCTCCTATGGCCTGTGTGCCATTATACCACTCAAATTTATAGTTGGTAAAATCCACCACCGGGTTTCCGGCAAACGTAACGCTGGCTGTTACACTTCCTTGCAATGCAGAAGGACCCGAAACCAAAGCAACGTTACACACACCAGTGGGTGTTGCAGTAAGAGTGACTACCGGGCTTATCAATGATTCAAGGGCTACTTCATCATCGGTATCAAAACATTGAAAAGCAGAAGTGGCCTTTACGGTATATGATTGGCCTCCGCCTATTATTTTTTCTGCTATGCTTCCATTAGTTCCCGATACGGTGCTGTGAAGATTGGCTGCTAATGTATTTTGCCCTACAAACCATTCAAAGGTAAAATCGGCAGGATTTTGCGGCACGCCCGCAAGGGTTACCGTGGCTTGTAATCTTCCATTTGGGTTTGCCGGGTCGCACGAAGTTTGAGTAGCAAGCCTGGTGATTGTAACTACCGGAATTACCGTTTGATTTGATATTTGCACAACCACCGGAGGCGAAGAGCACTGTGCGGACGTATTTGTGGCAACCACTTGATAAAAGCCTGCAGGCAAAGCTGTGCGTGTGGCGCCTGTTCCATTTATGGCTGGCAATAAACTGCCGCGGGTTGATGTCAGATTGTTATAAAAGTACCATTCAAAAGTATAGTTGGCATTTGGTTGGAGCACACCACCCACGGTAACTGTTGCCGATACCGAACCTGTATTGGGGCTCTGGCAATTTACAACCGGTGTAGCCGTTGGCAGCACTATCGGATCGGGTGCATTGTCCTCCACAATTGCAGTTTGAGTAACGGAGCAACCATTTTTGGAAACCCGCACCGAATAATTGTCGCCAATCAAGCCACTCGCCACCGAAGTGGTTATGCCCAATGATGTTGCATTGTTGAACCACTCAAACGTGTAGCCTGAATTACCTCCTGCCACAATCGCTTCCAGGCTGCCGTTAGGTGGGTTACATTGGGTTTGGTGCGAAAGGACATTTACTGTAACAGCTGGAACTATATTGCCGATGGCGGTAATAATTACCTGAGCAGGCGCGCTACCACAATTTGCTGTTTTGTGCCTGGCAAAAACTGTGTATGTGCCATCAGGAATGCCTGAATATATAGGGCCAACAAAATCGGCACTGGCAATTGGTTTCGCCACTGCACCTATTGACCAATAAAAATTGTAGTCTGCCGTATTTTGAACTACACCCACCGGCACAAATGCGCGCGCGGCACCGTTAGCGGGTGAGGAACATAATTGATTAGGAGTAACCTCTATGGCCGTAATGATTACTGGAAGTGGGATAACCCTTACCCCCAGGATATTATCATAGTTACATTCAAAGAAAGTTGTGTTTGGCAATGATATAGGAGTGGGCACTGTGGTGCCGGCATCATTGAGCACTACATAAAGAGAGTCGGCTCCATTTCCTGTAACGGTGGCATTGACCACATTAAAAAGATCGTTGGGATCGAAATTGACAAGAGGCACTATGATCGTGTTCAGTTTTACTGCCCCGGCACGTTTGGGGTTGGTGGTATAAAAAGTTACGGGAATATTTCCTGTCAGCCCCACATCGCCCAGGTTTGTTATCTGAAAGGAAACCGTAAAATTTAAGTTAGGGCACGTGGGTGGAACCACGGTGGGGGCAATTGAAAAAGCAAGGTCAGGCGATGCATACGTTGGGCATCCTTCCGAATTTAAAAACGGTGATTGGTTTAGAAATTTATTAAGGGGCCGGTTGGGCCCTTGCGTACAACTTCCAGTGGAAAAAACAACCTGGTGTTTTTGAATTACTCTGGGGATGGTTAGGTTGTCATTCACGTTCACCACAAAATAACCATGCTGGTTCCAAACTCTTCGTGCAGGCACCCAGGGCTCGGCAGCCGATTTAAAAACCCTTACCTGCCCCGGCAACTGAAGGGAAGAGTTATTGTTTACAAAGTCATTGAAATCTGCATTTGCCACATCGGTAACCGCACAGGTTACACAAATTTCTGTAGAACCATCGGCATCTACATCGGCCACAATCGGGTATTCACGGTTGGTGCGCGAACTACAATTTACCTGGCTATAGATTGACCCATCTAAACCCTCGATGATATACAAAAAACGTTCATCCCGGTAAACAATCTCTGCCTTCCCATCACCATTAAAGTCGAACAACGTGCAGCCTGTATATCCCGATGTTTCCTCGTTGATAACAATCCGCCAATGCAAAGTGAGGTCTTCCTTAAGTGCGTACAAATATTTACCCGATACGTATGATATGTTTAATTTTCCATCTCCATCCAAGTCGCCAATATTCACGCGGCCTGTGCCGTTCTTCCATCCATTGGCTCCATACCCGCTGGCAAGATCACGGTAGGTACTAAGTAAATTGTTTTTAACGTCCCAATAAAAAATTGTGGTGTTGGCACCATGGCTATTGGTTGAGCCCGATGCCACCACATCCAGAAATCCATCTAAGTTATAATCGGCTATACTCGTTGCGTTATACTCGTTGCGGATAAAATATTCATTGCGGCTTTTCAATAAGGTGAGGGAGCCATTGTCCAAGCTTCGGTTGCCAAGATTAACTGTGTAAATGCTAAGGCCCAGAACCAACTCAAGGGTGCTGGTGCCTTCCATGTCCACGGCCACAGGTCCTCCGTTTATTTCTTTATAATCGCCAGCCGTTGATTTAATTATTCGTATGCCGGTTTTGGCATCATAAATTTCGTCTTTGGCATATAACTCAACCAATCCGTCTGCATCAAAGTCGGCAAGGCCAAAGTTGATGGGATCGGCCGGAAGCCTCTTGGCAGAGGTCCAAAGCAAGTTCAAATTACAATCGTAAGAGAAAAGATATACGCCATCGTTGCCTGACCCGGCTAAATTTTGGTAACCTATGAAAAATATTTCCGCACAATTATCATTATCAAGATTGCCTATGGCTACTTCCCAATATGGCTCCCAGGGTACAGTCACCTCTGTTTTTATCGTTCCGTTACTTCCATTTAAGATGTACAATTTTTTTGAGTAGCGGTTCATGCCAACTATCTCAGGCATCCCATCTCTGTTCAAGTCGCCTATTACAGTTCTGGCCAAGTGATTGACGGTTGCAGGCGATCTAAAATCCAACGTCATTGTAAACAGGGGGAACTGAGGAGGAGGTACTTCGCAATTGGCATCGTTGCCTAAGAAAATACCATCGCAGGCAGCATTGCTTGCACAACTGCCATCATAGCAATCTATAAATCCGTCAAAGTCATCATCAATTCCATTGTTGCAAATTTCTGTAGGCTGAGCCAGCAAAACAGTAGAGTTAAAGAGGAATGTAAACAATAAAACGATGAGCGGTTTCAGATTCTTGAGTCGGTTGGGGATTTTCATAGTTGTCATTTTACTTCCAGTAAGGTCAGTCTCTTTAGTTTATCTGGATGGCTTTCGGTTTGTAACTGCCAGGACAATTCAAAAAAAATAGTTTTCAAGACTAAAGGTATATATGATCTGCCAATTCAAAAAATCATGGGTTCAAATGCATGGTAGATAGTTTCGGCCCAAACAGTGGAATAAATTTATATGCCAGGCATTAGTTACTTTTGTCGAAAGACCTGAATATTGTGTCATTAAAATTCAATATGAAAATATTCCATCGCCACTTCACGGTCAAGGTGTGTTGCATTCTTTTTGTAGTTTCATTTTCTTTCTTCCATTCAAACGCTCAGATATTGGTAGGGCCAGTTGTGGGTGGGCAAATAAATTGGATGGCGTTCGATCAAAAAGAGCATAGGGATCTATACAAACTCAAATCGTTATTGAACTTTCATGCCGGAGCCAGCATTTCCTTTCGCGCCCAAAAGCGTTTCTTCCTGCAAACTTCCTTCTTATATTCCCGAAAGGGCAAAGTGCTTGAAGGCAAAGACTTTGCTAATACCCGGAATGAGGTAACGTATAGGTACATTGATGTGCCCATTTTATACACCGCAGAATTCAAATCAAAGTTTGGTAGGGAAAAAGCTTTCAAATGGTATTTTGGTGTTGGCCCTACCATCAGTTATTGGCTTGGTGGAAAAGGGGTTCTTGTAAATGATGATTTGAACGAGAACGGAATCAATCCCCCCGACTACAACCTGCCTTATAAAATAGTTTTCAAAAAGGACTCCGCCTCGGTGGCCGTTGATGAAATGAACATACGCGAACCCAACCGCATACAACTTGGGCTCAACGTTTCGGCAGGTTTGATTTTTGAGCCCATTGGTTTGCAAAAGTTTATGATCAATGCACGCTATTCATTTGGCCAGAGTTACCTGAGCCGATCGGGTGAAACAAAAGGTGAATTTGGTTTGCCCGGTGTGGTTAATTATGAAGATGAACTGAAGATAAGGAGTCGTGAATTGGTTTTATCCCTTCACTATTTCATAGACCTGAAAAACGATGAACGTAAAAAAGGCAAGAGCACGATTAAGGCAAAATAGTGAGCCATCCAGAATTACAGATAACCTACAACACCTTCAAGGTCTCATTGCTTCCGCAAAAAGACCTCAATTTTAAATATGCAAAAGTGAGTAATAAAAAAAACCCGCCCTTGAAGCAGAGAGTGGATTTACCACTCCTACTATCAAGGTCAGGTTTTACACAGTAACGCTATGGCAAAATAGTTTTCACTGTGCTTTAGAGAACCCCAAAGTAGGGACTTGAGTTTCAATTTTCCTAAACATTTATTAAAACTTTGTTTGCCCTGAACAAATGGCGTTTTTTAAGTCAGAATAGGGTTTCAACAAATGATTGAGGATAACTACCGCCAGCGTGGCCTGCGTAATAAATTAGTCAAAAAATTGCGGGAAAAGGGCATTTCTGACCCCCGGGTTTTGGCTGCCATTGGAAATGTGCCCCGCCATGCGTTTTTTGACCCTGCCTTGCTGGTTCATGCTTACGAGGACAAGGCTTTCCCGATCGGGGAAGGCCAAACCATATCCCAACCTTACACCGTTGCCTTCCAAACCGAAAAACTGCTGGTTAAGCCTGGCCAGCGGGTGTTGGAAATAGGAACGGGGTCAGGTTACCAGGCCGCGGTGCTTTTGGAAATGGGGGCAAAAGTTTTCACCATAGAGTACAACCGAAAACTGTATGAACACACCAAAGATTTCTTACCCCTGCTCGGGTATCAGCCCTATTTTTTCTTTGGTGATGGGTCGAAGGGCATTCCTGCCAAAGCACCTTATGATAGGATAATTGTTACGGCTGGCGCACCCGTTGTGCCTTCTGCATTGACCGACCAACTTGCGGATGATGGTGTATTGATCATTCCCGTTGGTGACCGTGAAAAGCAAAAGATGTTGCGGATAAAAAAGAAGAACGGAAAAATGGTGAAAGAAGAGTTTGACAATTTTTCTTTTGTGCCGCTGTTGGGTGAGCAAGGTTGGGATGGAAAGAAATAAAGGTGGCAATGCGAAAAATTTTATTAAGTCTTTTGGTGTTGGCTCTCTCGATTGAGATTAAAGCGCAAGTAGTTGAAGTACTGAAGAAAACTAAATTTATATCCGATATTGGCCGACAAAAAGAAAAGATAGAATGAGCACAGAAAAGAAGGACATCATTATTTACACTACTGCAGATGGCAAGTCCTCAGTATCGCTGTATGCCAAAGATGGCATGATTTGGATGAACCAAAACCAACTTGCCGAACTTTTTGACACCTCCAAGCAAAACGTTGGGCAGCATATTGCAAGTATATTGAAGGACAGTGAGTTAGATGCAAATTCAGTTGTAAAGAATTACTTTACAACTGCCCTAGATAGCAAAGAATATGAAGTGACTTTCTATTCGTTGGAAATGATTTTGGCCATTGGCTTTAGGGTTCGCAGCAAGCGTGGCACACAATTTAGGATTTGGGCTAATAAAAATTTAAAAGAGTATTTAGTGAAGGGTTTTTTAATGGACGACAATCGTCTGAAAAACCCTGATGGCCGCCCCGACTATTTTGATGAATTGCTGGAACGTATTCGTGACATACGTGCCTCTGAAAAAAGATTCTATCAGAAAGTCCGAGACTTATTTTCACTCAGCAGCGATTACGATAGCACCCACAAAGCAACACAAATGTTTTTTGCTGAGACACAAAACAAACTATTGTTTGCCGTAACGAGCAATACTGCGGCAGAAATAATCCATCTGCGAATCAATGCCGATAAGCCGAATATGGCTTTAACTTCGTGGAAAGGTAGCATCGTGCGAAAGCAAGATATTTTTACAGCTAAAAATTATTTGTCAGATTTAAGGCAGTCTCAATTGCCACGACCTTCAGGTCGTGGTTTATGAGAAAGATTGGTTAAATCGGCTTTAGCCGAACAGAAGTCAAAAGCCCGCCTGACCGGATGGGCAGGGATGCCATCCGAGTTTCTTGTATTGGGCTAAAGCCCCAAATTGCTTTATTAAAAACCCACGACCTAAAGGTCGTGGCAATTAAAACAGCCCATCCAAAACATCATAGGGCCCTAAAATTCTTAAAAGCGATTTCCCTGTCGATCACCCCAACAAAAACTTTTTCAATTCCTCAAACAACCCACTCATCCTTGTTGATTGCTTTTCCTTCTTCAAAAACGAGCTCAACCGTTCGGGTATCTCCACCGATTGATCAATAGCCCGTTCCACCACATCATTAAACTTTCCGGGATGGGCTGTTTCTAAAAATATTCCGGTAACGGAATTATTTTCCTTCATATATTTTTTCAAACCAAGATAACCAATGGCCCCGTGCGGATCCATCACATAATTTTTTGATTGATGAATTTCACGCATGGCGGCTTTCGTTTCCTTATCATTGAAATAATAACTCATCACGTGTGCCGAGAGCAAGTCAAAATCGTTGTTGAACAAATCGAACATGCGCGGAAAATTACTTGGGTTGCCCACGTCCATGGCATTGCTGATGGTAGAAACTGATGCCACAGGTTTGAATATTTTGGTAGAGAAAAAATCGGGCACCACTTTGTTTAGGTTAGTGGCGGCAATGAATTTATGCACGGGCAATCCCATTCGCCTTGCCATGAGCCCGGCAGTGAGGTTTCCGAAATTTCCACTTGGCACAGAGAACGCAACCGGCTTGTTTTTATTTTTCAGTTGGGAGTAGGCGTTGAAATAATAAAACGACTGAGGTATCAATCGGGCAATGTTGATCGAGTTGGCCGATGTCAAGAAAAGTTTTTGCTTCAACTGTTCATCCATGAATGCCTGCTTCACTAGCCGTTGACAATCGTCAAATGTTCCATCCACTTCAAGTGCAATAATATTACAGCCCAGTGTTGTGAATTGTTTCTCTTGAATGTCGCTCACTTTTCCTGACGGATATAAAACTATAACCCGTGTGCCCGGCACATTTAAAAAAGCATTGGCCACCGCACTGCCGGTGTCGCCCGAAGTTGCCACCAGAATTGTGATCTCTTTATTTTGTTGATTGGCAAAATATCCCAACAATCCGGAAAGGAAGCGCGCGCCAAAATCTTTAAACGCCAGGGTTGGCCCATGAAATAATTCAAGCGCGTAAATATCTTTTTCAATTTCAGTCAATGGTGCATCAAACTGAATGGTGTGGTTTACAATTTTTTCCAATTCGGTAGCAGGTATATCACCACCCAATAATTGAGTGGCCACGCGTATCCCAATTTCCTGAAAAGACATGGAGTGGATTGAATCGAAAAAAGATTTGGGCATCGGATGTATTTGCTCGGGCATATAAAGGCCCTGGTCCGGTGCCAACCCTTGCAACACGGCTTCGCGAAGTGAAACCCGGTGACTCTTATTGTTGGTACTGTAGTACTTCATTTAAGTTTAGTTTGATAAAAAATTGACAGTTGACAATTTTGCAATTGACAATGATGATTATTTGTCAATGGTAGTGTTGTCAATTGTAAATTATTGAAACAGTATTTAATCGTTGGCCCATCCATTCAATCCGGTCACTCAATAACCCTAGCCCCTTCCATATTAATTTTCGAAACATACACATCGCTTGGTAAATTATATTTCAAAAATTGCTTTTGAATAACAGCCCCAGTTGCCTCTGCTTTTTCTTTGCTTACGCTGATGGCAAACACGGTTGGGCCAGAGCCTGAAATTCCAAACCCCAGTGCACCAGCTCCAATTGCTTTCTCTCTTAGTTGATCAAAGCCCGGAATGAATGCCGCGCGGATGGGTTCGGCAATCACATCTTTCAAGCATCTGCCAATGAGATCAAAATCTGGTTTGATCAGTCCGAGCATCAACCCGGCAATGTTGCCACTTTGTGTGATGGCATCTTTCAATTGCACGGTTGGCTTCAACACGCGCCTTGAATCTTCTGTTTTCAATTCAAGATGTGGATGCACCAATGTGCAAAACAAATTTTCCGTTACCGGGATTTTTATCACGTCCAATGGCTGATATTCCCGTATCAACACAAACCCACCGAGCAGGCAAGGTGCCACGTTATCTGCATGGGCCGAACCGCACGCCACGCGCTCCGATTCCATCGCATGGTGCACCAACTCTTCACGCGTAAGTGGGTTGCCCAATAAATGGTTCATGGCAACCAAAGCCGCCACACCACTGGCCGCACTGGAGCCCATGCCACTGCCCAGCGGAAGGTTTTTAAATAGCTCAATATCCACGCCTTGATTGCTCCCCAACATTTTCAAGAGAGACATTATCGCCACCCCTGCCGTGTTTTTATTTACTTCTAAGGGAAGCCTTCCATCATCGCCATGAATGGCGGTGATTTTTATTTCAGCGTCATCCCGTAAGGTAAGTTTCACCTCATCGCCAGGAGCATCAACGGCAAAGCCCAAAATATCAAACCCACAGCATACATT
Organism: Cyclobacteriaceae bacterium; assembly: GCA_043751075.1. Classification (GTDB taxonomy): domain Bacteria; phylum Bacteroidota; class Bacteroidia; order Cytophagales; family Cyclobacteriaceae; genus ELB16-189. Next base: position 10,907 of record JAYVAI010000027.1, read on the forward strand.
GGCGACCGTGGCCGGTGCAAACGCCCTGATTGATTTTGCTTGTGCCATTATTTTTTAGTTTAAATAATTTCCAATGCGGATAATATCGGCAAACACGCCTGCGGCAGTTACTTCGGCACCTGCACCGGGGCCGCGTATCACCATGGGCCGCTCGTGATACCTTTCCGTGGTCAAGAGAATAATATTGTCGCTTCCCGATAGCGAATAAAACGGATGCTGATCGTTTACCGAACCTAAGCGGATGATTGTCTTTCCATTTTCCAACACGGCCATGTACCTGAGTTTTTCATTTTTTGCTGCTGCTTGTTTTCGCAAGGCTTCAAAATCATGGTCATGCACAGAAAGTTTTTTGAAAAAATCTTCAACCGATAGTTGCCCCCGGCAATCATTGGGCACAAGATTCTCCACCTGAATGTCATTCAACTCTAACTTCAATCCTGCTTCACGCGAAAGGATAAGTACTTTGCGCGCCACATCCATTCCGTTAAGGTCATCGCGGGGATCGGGCTCAGTGTATCCTTTTTCTTTTGCCTCTTTCACTACATCACTGAACTTCTTGCCTTCCGCAAAAGAGCTGAAGATAAAATTTAACGTGCCGCTTAGCACTGCTTCAATGCGCATTACTTTGTCACCGCTAAGCAGCAAGTCGTTCATGGTGTTGATCACGGGCAGGCCTGCGCCCACATTGGTTTCGTATAAAAACTTTACACCGCGCTTGAGGGAAATGGATTTTAAGTTTTGATATCTTTCCAATGGGCCCGAATTGGCTTTCTTGTTTGGAGTTACGATCGAAATATTAGAAGATAAAATAGAGGAATAATAATCGGCCACGGCTTCGCTCGATGTGCAGTCCACAAAAATGCTGTTCGACAAATTCATGCCGATCATGTTGCCAAAGAAATCGTTCATATTCATTGGCTCACCGGATTCTTTCATCTGCTCCACGGCAGTTTCCAACACAAGGCCTTCGGCATTGAAGAACATTTTTTTGCTGTTGCACACGCCCACCACGTTTACTTCCAACTGGTTTTGCGTGGCTAACTGATCAAATTGTTTGGCAATCATTGCCAGCAGCGATTTGCCAATCAATCCGGTGCCCACCAAAAAAACATTTAGCACCTTGTGGTCGCTCAGAAAAAATGCTTCGTGCAAAACGTTTAGCGCTTTGGCAATATCCTGCTCATGCACTACGGCCGAAATATTTAATTCGGAAGACCCCTGCGCAATGGCACTGACGTTGATTCCATTTTTTCCAAGTGCGCTGAACATGCGGCCACTGGTGCCGGGGTTGTGCTTCATGTTTTCGCCCACAATGGCCACTATGGCCAGATCACTTTCCACCAGCACTTCATCCATTTCTTTGCTGCGCATCTCATATTGAAATTCATTTTCTATAGCTGCCTTTGCCTGCTTCACTTTGTCTGTTTCAATAGCGAGACAAATAGAATGCTCGGATGATGCCTGACTAATTAATATGACATTAATTCTCTCATCGGCCAATGCCTTAAACAATCGCATCGAAACGCCCACTACACCCATCAGGCCGGTGCCCTGCACGTTGAGCAAACTGATTTTGTCCATAGACGAAATTCCCTTAATGATCAGGCTCTTGTTGTTGGAAGTTTCACTGATCACCGTTCCTTGAAACGTGGGGTTGAATGTATTTTTTATCCGTATCGGAATATGGTTGATCATGGCTGGCTGCATGGTGGCCGGAAAAATTACTTTGGCCCCAAAGTGAGAAAGCTCCATCGCCTCTTGGTAGGTCATTTCATTTACGGTGAAGGCTTTTTTCACCTTACGGGGATCGGCCGTCATCATGCCATCCACATCGGTCCATATTTCGAGGGAAGCTGCTTTTAATGCACCTGCAAAAATGGCTGCGGTATAATCCGATCCGCTCCTGCCTAGGGTTGTGGTTTCATCGGTTTCGGATGATCCGATGAAGCCCGTTATCACCTGAAGTAAATGATGCTTTTCGAAATAAACTTGGATCAACTTATTGGTCGTGCCGAAGTCAATGCGCGCATGGCCAAAATGGTTATCGGTGCGCACCACCTGGCGGGCATCTAAAAATTCTGCTTTGATGCCGCGCGCTTTTATAGCTTCACAGATAATATATGCCGACAGCCGCTCGCCAAAACTCATAATATAATCGAGGGTGCGTGGTGTGCGCTCCTTCACGAGATAAACCCCGTGCAGCACGTCTTCCAGTTCGTTGATGGTAAATTTCACCTGGGCAATCACAGCACTTTGCCTTTGTATGCCCACCAATTCGCGCACAGCATCTAAGTGACGGTTTTCAAAAGATTGAAGTTGGTTTTTGTATTCCGGTTTCCCTTGCAATGCCAGCGTGCTCAGCGTAATTAAAATATCAGTAACACCCCCCAAGGCAGAAAACACAAGGGCAATTTTTTCATGCTGAACATAGGGGACAACAATATCCATGACGGATTTGATCTTGGCTGCATTGGCCACTGAGGAGCCACCAAACTTTAACACTTTCATAACTGCTTGAAAATTTTTGAATTAGGTTGAAAGGAATTTCAACTGATTTTTATAAAACGAACTCAACAATGTAGGAGGGCAGCGGGATATGTAGGGAGCTACCCCGTAATAATTGTAATAGTGGTTGTCTCAACAGAAATTGAGATAGGCTTGTTTGAACTATATGTGCGACTGATCACCACGATGCTTAACTATTTGACGCAAGAAGCAAATTGACTTGGTGTATTGCAAAGTTTTTTTGTGATTTTTGCGAAAATTAAAAACAAACTAACGGTTAGTCGTTCTATCGAACGGAAGAATAGTTATAACTTTGATTCATCATAAACCTATAATACAATCGCGCGATGGAAGAGATCATTTTCTTAGTAGAAGAAAGCCAGGAAGGCGGATACACAGCGAAAGGATTGGGTGTTTCTATTTTTACCGAAGGAGAAACCATCGAGGACTTACAGAAGAATATCAAAGAGGCAATCCTATGCCATTTCGATATCGGAAAACCAAGGCTGGTTAGGCTTCACATGGTAAAAGAGCTTGTGTTTGCCGCATGAAATTGCCGCGTAATCCTTGGCGACATCGCAGAACACTTTAAAACTTCAAAAGAAGAAATCATTAACCAGCTATTCAACAAATAAATGTCCCGCAAAAAAAAACACCCCAAAGATTCCCTTGTCAGCATGACCGAATTAGTGCTGCCCAACGACACCAACACTCTTAACAACCTAATGGGCGGACGCCTCATGCACTGGATGGATATCGTCTCGGCCATTGCCGGGCAGAAGCATTGCCGCAATACGGTGGTGACGGCCTCGGTTGACAATATTTCGTTCCGCTCTCCCATTCAACTTGGCAACGTAGTCACCCTAAAGGCCAAGGCAACCCGTGCTTTTAATTCATCGGTGGAAATACGCATTGATGTAGAAGCCGAAAATATTCCCGAAGGAAAAAAAGTAGCCAGCCATTCGGCCTACTTTACATTTGTGGCCGTTGACAAAGAAGGAAGGCCGGTGGAGATCCCCGAAGTAGAACCCGAAACCGAAGAGGAAAAAGTTTATTATGAAGGGGCCCTTCGCAGAAGACAGTTACGCCTCATATTGGCTGGAAGGATGAAACCCTCTGAAGCAAAAGAGCTACGTTCCATATTTGATATAAAGGAATAATGGACAAAGAAATCTTTGAGACCACCTATCCGGAAGAAATTTTCCTGCTGAAACACCAGCCTGTTGTGATCATCAACGAGCCGTGGGAAAAACTGGGAGCAAAAGAGCGCGAGCAACTAAATAAAATCATTACCGCTTTGAGGCTGTCGGTGGATTCGATTTCGATTCTCTCCAATCCAATTTTAAATATTGCTTCTTTAAAAGGAAAAGCTGAGCGGGTCATTTACTTTGGTGAATTGCCTGCCGGTGTTGCCCGCTATGAAGTGCTGGAGTCGGAGGGGGTTTCATTCATTTGCTCCGAAAGCCTGACCGAGCTTGTTACCAACGACTCTGCCAAGAAGCAACTATGGATAGCGCTAAGGATACTTTTCTCAATCTAAATTCTCCAAATTTTAAAATTTTACTTTTTTAGGTCTTCTTATATCTTTGCGGTGCTTTTCAAAAGCCTGCCCGATAAAATTTGGGCTTTGTGATACTAACTAAATAACCTCTATGCAAAATTTAATTTACTCTTTGCCCTTGTTTGGAATTTTGGGCTTGCTCTATGTCGCGTGGAAAAGTGCCTGGGTAGCCAAGCAAGATGCCGGAACCGACAAAATGAAAAAAATTGCCGGCTATATAGCCGAAGGAGCGATGGCTTTTCTGAAAGCTGAATATAAAGTCCTCGCTGTATTTATTGTTTGTGTGTCCGTTTTGTTGGCTTTTACTGCCGACAAAGACCTTTCCCACCCTATCGTAGGCTTGTCTTTTGCCTTAGGCGCATTGAGCTCTATCCTGGCCGGGTATATCGGAATGAAGGTGGCAACGAAAGCCAA
>JAYVAI010000028.1:0-2158 GCA_043751075.1 Cyclobacteriaceae bacterium
TAAAGCAGGTTGATGTTAAATTCTGATTTATCGGGCATCAACCCTTTAAAGTTTCCTTTGCCCACCACCACAGCACTGTTTTTAAACAGCGTTACCGAAGACTCCTGCACAACAACAGACGTGTAATTGAGTTTTTCCGATTTCAAATCGCTGATTACATCTTCTTTTGTTTGCATCCAGCCGTTTGAGTGGATGAATTTTACTGTTTCGTCCATTACCCAATTCAACGAATCGTAATTTTTGGAAATCAACCATCCAAACTTTTGCTTGTGCAGCCGGTTCACTTTTTCTGCTTCTGTTTGACAGTACGCATTTGCGCACACTATCAGTAGCATGATCATCAGTAGGTTTTTCATTGTCTCATTGCATTAATGGCCACCACAGATTGTCAATTGTTCCCCTATCCTGTAGAGGTGAGTATAAACGTGATTTAAAAAGAATGACGGAACTTAAAATCAGGCACAAAGTTTCAATAGATCGTCACCCCTCTCTTTGGGAGAGGGGCCGGGGGTGAGGTCATTGATACACTCTCACATAATCCACTTCCATGCGCTGCGGCCAGATGGAGTCATCAATGCCTTTTTTGCCTCCCCAGTTTCCGCCCACGGCAACATTCATGATCAGGTGAAAGCGCTGATCGAACGGCCATCCTTTAAAATCCTCGTTCGCATCGCGGCTTATCGTGTAGTAGAGGTTGTCGTCCACAAAGAAATCCATTTTATCTTCCGTCCAGTCGATGGCATAAACGTGAAATGCATCCATGCAATCTTCCACGGTTATCTTCCCTTCCTTTTGCGTGCCCTTTATATGGTTATATGATTCTGTGTGGATAGTGCCATGCACCACGCCCGCATCGTAGCCCACATGTTCCATAATATCAATCTCGCCACTGGCAGGCCATCCGCCATATTTCCAATCGGTAGATAGCATCCAGATGGCGGGCCAGGTGCCTTTGCCTTTGGGGAGTTTCGCTTTTATTTCGATGCGGCCATACAGCCAGTCGCCTTTTAGTTTGCTCACAATGCGCGTTGAGGTATATGCTTTCCCGCCAAGGGAATCTTTATGTGCCTCGATTACAAGATTACCGTTTTCAACACGAACGTTTTTTGGGTCTTTGGTATAAAACTCTGCTTCGTTGTTGCCCCAACCGCAGTTGCCGGGACAACCATCGCCCAGGTCGTAGTTCCACTTGCTCGAGTCGGGCGTTCCGGTTTTGTCAAATTCGTCCGACCATGTGGGTTTTCTTTCTGTGCAACTTGTTATGATCGCCAGTGCTATCAAAGAGAGAAGTAGTATGTTCTTCATAGATGCTGTTTTATTTTGGATAAAATTAGAACAAATTCTGTAACCATTTTATGTACCTTCAGTTTCCCTGTATGATTAAACTTTGAATTTGGAAGTGCTTTCCGACAACAACTTGATGATGGAAACCTTAAATCAAACCTGTGGCAAAAGTTTAATGAAATCCTTTCAATATTTTCATCAACACTTTTTCCTCGTGCGTAAACTGTTTGCGGCTGCCGGCCTTCTCCACAGCGTTCAGTTCCTTTAGATATTTTTCAAGACTGTCTTCTTCATATAATTGAATAAGGCCGGGATGAACATAATATTTGCGGCACACCGTGCGCGTGTTGCCAAGTTTTGCACTTACCTGATCTAGTGCCGTAAGTATGTTTTGCTTTGTGGCGGCTTTGGTCATGGCGCGGCCCATGGAATTGAAAGCGAGCAGAATATTCAACGACCCCGCCCACAGCCGAAAGTCTTTAGCACTGAAGTCCATGCCCGATGCTTCTTTGATATATTGGTTCACACTTCCTGAATCGATGCTCTTGCGCGAGCCATCGGGCTGATAATATTGAAAGAGTTCTTCTCCGGGGATGTCGCTGCATTCTTTCACGATCCGCGCCAACCTTTTATTTTGCAGAGAGATGTTGTGGTGCACGCCCTTCTTGCCTTTGAAGGCGAAGTTCATTTCACCGCTATCGATTTTGATGTGCTTGTCTTTTAAGGTGGTGAGGCCGTAGGTGCCGTTCATTTTTTCGTAGCCGTAGTTGCCCACGCGTATGTAGGTGCGCTCCATAAGCAAGATCACCGTGGCCAGCACTTTTTGTTCGGATAGGTGCGGTATAGATAAATCTTTCTCCAATTGTTTGCGCAA
>JAYVAI010000029.1:0-15355 GCA_043751075.1 Cyclobacteriaceae bacterium
TTTGCCGCTGCCGAATTGATTGTTTCGCAACAGAACGGGAGGGCAGCAAAAAATATCCTGATTGCCGGCACGGGCGAAATAGGGCAGGCCATGGCGCGCAACTTGTGCGACTATTTTCCGGAGTGCAATATCACCCTCACCAACCGCACACTTGGTCACGCTGAAAAACTTGCCCGCGAAGTGGGTGCACGTGTGCTTCCTTTTGAAGAGTTCACTACAAACCTTTCGGGGTTTGATGCTGTGATCACCGCATTCCAGGCCGATCATTATCTGATCAGGCCCGAAAACATAAAATCGGATTCTGCTAAAATTTTTATAGACCTCAGCATTCCACAGGTAATTGATCCGCACATAAAATCCCTTGCGGGGATCACCCTTTATTCGGTGGATGAAATTTCTGCCTTTCACAACGAGCTGATGAAGCAACGGCATTTGGAAATTCCCAAGGCCGAATTGATCATTGAAGATTTTATTGTTAGGTTGATGGAGTGGCAAAATGTTTTTCGCCACACCGAAGTGATCTTGGGATACAAAGTAAAAATGGGGCACATCATACACAATGGCGGCAACCCGAAAGCAAAAATTGAAAAATCCTTTTCGGGATTGATCCAACAAATAAAGGTGGAGGGCTATCGCGGTTGTTCGGTTATCCAAACAGTGAATGAACTCATGGCCCACGAGAAATGATTTCATCGAACCGTATTCGCATCGGCACGCGCGAAAGTGCATTGGCTCTCTATCAAGCACAGGCGGTGCAGCACAAACTCAATCTTCAAGGAATCGAAACAGAGATTGTAGAGATCACATCCGATGGCGACCTTGATTTGACAACACCGCTTTATGAGATGGGCATACAGGGGATCTTTACAAAATCACTTGACCTTGCTTTGCTGAATGACAAGATTGATATAGCCGTGCATTCCTGCAAGGACATTCCTACCAAATTGGCAAAAGGGTTGGTGATAGGCGCGGTGCTCGAACGGGCTTCGCACGGTGATTGCTTAGTATTGCCTTCCTCGCAAAACACAATTGACTTCACGCAAAATTGCATCATTGCCACCAGCAGCTTGCGCAGAAAATCACAGTGGTTGCACCGCTATCCACATCATGCTGTAGAAAATTTGCGCGGCAACATTCAAACAAGGTTGAAAAAATTGAATGGATCAAATTGGTATGGGGCCATATTCGCAGAGGCAGCTTTGGAGCGGTTGAAAATAGATTCTCATAAATTTATTGCACTGGATTGGATGTTGCCATCACCTGCGCAGGGCGCGATTGCAGTTGTTTGCAGGCAAGATGATGAGCGCGCAAATGAAATCTGTAAAGCAATTGATCATCACGAAACAAATCTTTGCATCACAGCCGAGCGCGATTTTTTAGCAGCCCTTCATGGCGGATGTGCCGTGCCCATTGCAGCACACGCAATTATTAAGCAAGGTGAACTATATTTTAAAGGAAATATTTTCAGCCTCGATGGCAAGCAGAAATGCGAAGTGGCAATGTCCTTCGATCTTAATCTGGCAGCAGACGTAGGTAATTTGGCAGCCAGAAAAATCCTTCAACAAGGTGCTGATGCGATCATCAAAACATTTCGAGTGTCATGAACATTCCATTGCATATTGTCTCTACCCGAAAACTGACTTCTGATAAAGTGACCGAACTAAAGGCGAAAGGATGGAAGTTTACAAGTCACGATTTTATTGGTAAAGTGATTGATATTCCGTCCGGCCTCAATCATCAATCAATTTGCAAGCATGTTGTGCTTACCAGTATTACTGGGGCAAAGGCATTTTTGCAAATCACCAATCAATTGGGATTGGATAAATCCAACTATACGGTGTATTGTATTTCGCGGGGAACAAAGGAATATGTGCAGACTTCTGGCCTGAGTATTAAATCCACTGCGCCAGATGCTTCCACTTTGGCAGATGAAATTTTAAGAGATGTGGACGTGAAGGAAGTAGTACACATCGGTGGTAACCTAAAGCGAAATGAATTATCGGAGAAACTGAACAGCGCAGGAGTTGCCGTGCACAACGTGATTGCCTATCGCACAGAATTTACTCCTGTAACGATCGGTATTTCTTATCAGGCCATTATTTTTTTCAGCCCCAGTGCGGTAGATAGTTTTTTATCCCACAACCCGGTGCTGCAAGTGCCCTGCTTTTGCATAGGTAAAACTACGGCCGATCATGCTGCGCAAAATGGATATCAACATACTTATATACCCGATGCCCCATCCGAAGAAATACTGTTGAATACGATTGTTGCCCATTACTCAAAATCTCAAGCTCATGTTAAAGAATGATCTGCTGTTAAAAGCGCTCCGAAAAGAAAAAGTATCGCGCCCGCCAGTATGGATGATGAGGCAGGCGGGGCGATACCTGCCGCAATACCAGGTGCTCAAAGCCAAATATGATTTTTTCACGCGTGTGCAAACTCCCGAACTTGCCTGTGAGATTACCTTGCAACCGATCGACATCATAGGTGTGGATGCCGCCATTATTTTTTCTGATATTCTTGTGATACCGCAGGCTATGGGCATGACGGTGCTGATGGAAGAAGGCAAAGGGCCATCGCTTCCGAATACGATCAGCACCAAAAATGATATTGATAAATTGGATGATCAAAATGTGGTGGAACGATTGACCTATGTTTTTGATGCGCTCACGTTGACCAAGCGCGAACTTAACAACCGTGTGCCGCTGATCGGTTTTGCGGGTGCACCCTTCACGTTGCTTTGCTACATGGTGGAGGGAAAGGGCAGCAAAGGTTTTGAGAAAGCAAAGGCATTTTGTTTTTCGCAGCCGCAGTTGGCCCATAATCTATTGAGCAAAATTACCCGCGCTACTATTTTGTATTTAAAGTCTCAAGTAAAAGCCGGTGCCGATGTGGTGCAAATATTTGATAGCTGGAGTGGATTGCTCAGCCCAGAAGATTTTGATCGCTTTGCCGGCCCTTATCTCATACAAATTGCGGATGCACTTGCCCCCCACGCTCCCGTAATCCTTTTCCCGAAAGGGAGCAGCTATGCATTGCATTCTCTATCCGAAAACAAATCGGTTGCTGGTTTGGGCATTGATTGGGGGATTAGCCCCGAACGTGCACGCATGGAATCAAATTATATAACCCTTCAAGGAAATTTTGATCCGTCAAAACTTTCGATGAAACCAGCCGAAATAAAAATGGAAGTGAAGAAGATGATCAAAGCATTTGGTGTGCAATCGTACATCGCCAACCTGGGCCACGGCATTTTGCCGCACATTCCGGTCGATCATGCCAAAGCATTTGTGGATGCCGTAAAAGAATATCGTGAAGACGTCAACTAAAAATTTGTTTACCGATCACATCCGTTCGCTTCAGGATAAAATCTGTGTGGGATTGGAAGAAGCAGATGGTAAGGCCAAGTTTGTTTCGGATGTGTGGCAGCGGCCGGGCGGTGGTGGCGGTGAAACGCGTGTGATCAGCAATGGAAATATTTTTGAGAAAGGTGGAGTAAATATTTCAGTCGTTCATGGTGAGTTATCTGCGCAGGCAGCGCAACAACTGAAGGTGCAAGGCACATCTTTTTTTGCCTGTGGGCTATCGTTGGTAATCCATCCGTTCAATCCGTTTGTGCCCACGGTTCATGCCAACTGGCGCTACTTCGAATTGTATGATGATAGCGGCACTGTGCTCGATGCCTGGTTTGGTGGTGGCACCGATCTTACACCCTATTATTTATTTGACGAGGATGTAGTGCATTTTCATTCTGTTCAAAAAAATTGTTGCGATGGTTTTGACCGTTCGCTCTATCCAACTTTCAAATTGCAGTGCGATCAATACTTTTCAAATCATCACCGTGGTGACGAGCGCAGAGGAGTGGGGGGGATTTTTTTTGATCATGGCCGTGGCGATGAAAAACACGATCTTGAATTCTGGAGAAAATTTTCTGAGGCGAATGGAAAAATTTTTTTAGATGGCTATCTGCCGATTGTGAACAAGCGGAAGCTGATTTCATTTTCTGATAATCATAAATATTGGCAGGAGATCCGTAGGGGCCGCTATGTGGAATTCAATCTGTTGCACGATCGCGGCACTTTGTTCGGCATAAAAACCAACGGGCGCACCGAAAGTATTTTGATGAGCTTGCCGCCCACGGTCAGGTTTGATTATGATTATGTTCCCGCCAAAGGAAGTGAGGAGGAGAAGTTGTTGAAAGTGCTCGCGTCCCCTAAAAATTGGATTTGATGATTAAATTTATACCTGAATCGGAATGGCAATTAGATTGAGAAGTTAATCCTAAAAAGATTTGATCAACTGAAATCTCTAAACAAAAACAAATTCAAACTCAAACACAATCTCCTCCTAATTGCTAATTCTAAATTCTGACTCAAAAACAATCTCCTAACTCCTAACTCCTAACTCCTAACTCCTAACTCCTATCTCCTAACTCCTTTCCCATGATCAGACGAAACAGAATTTTAAGACAAACCGCTTCGGTCCGGAGTTTGGTGAGAGAAACAACATTGGCTCCATCCGATTTTATTGTTCCGGTATTTATCACCGAAGGCAAGAACATCAAAGATGAAATATCTTCTATGCCCAACTACTTTCGCTACTCGCTGGATTTGGCGGTGAAAGAATTGAAAGAATGTTATGGGCTGGGATTGCGATGCGCCTTATTGTTTGTAAAAGTGCCTGACGGATTGAAAGACAACGCAGGCAAAGAGGCATTGAACGAAAATGGGTTGATGCAACGGAGCATACGCGAAGTAAAAAAAGCATTGCCCGACATGGTAGTGATGACCGATGTGGCACTCGATCCATATTCATCGTTTGGCCATGATGGTATTGTTGAGGATCAGCTGATCGTGAATGATAAAACGGTGGCCGTGCTTGCGCAGATGAGCGTGAGCCATGCAAAGGCCGGTGCCGATTTTGTAGCACCCAGCGATATGATGGATGGACGTATTCGCGCAATACGCGAGGCGTTGGAGAAGGAGGGTTTTTATAACACAGGCATCATGAGTTACGCGGCAAAATATGCTTCCTGTTTTTACGGTCCGTTCCGCGATGCATTGGACAGCGCGCCTGGCTTTGGCGACAAAAAAACGTATCAAATGGATCCGGCCAATCGCTTGGAAGCATTGAAAGAAGTGCAGATGGATGTGCAAGAAGGTGCCGACATTATTATGGTGAAACCTGCCCATGCTTATCTGGATATTATCCGTGAAGTAAAAAATTCGATTCATCTGCCGGTGAGCGCGTATCATGTGAGCGGTGAATATGCCATGATCAAAGCCGCAGCAAAGGCGGGATATTTAAATGAAGAGCAAGCGATGGTGGAGGTGCTTACAGGTATCAAGCGTGCTGGTGCCGATTTGATCGCCACGTATTTTGCAAAGCAGATGGCAGAAGTTATATCCAACTCTTCAAGGGTTCAAAACCCTTGAAGAGTTTTAGCAACGTTAAATAAAAAAATGAAATCGCTAGATCAATCCAAAAGCGAAAAACTTTTCGCCAAAGCCCAACAACATATTCCGGGAGGCGTGAACTCACCTGTGCGAGCATTTAAAAGTGTGGGCGGCACTCCCATTTTTATTAAGAAAGCAAAAGGTGCTTACCTCTTTGATGAAGATGAAAACCGATATATAGATTACATCAATTCTTGGGGCCCCATGATCCTTGGCCACGCTCACCCACCCGTGGTGGATGCCATCTGCGCCAAAGCGAAAGACTCTACTTCGTTTGGTGCGCCTACGGAATTGGAAATTCAAATGGCGGAGTTGATAAAACAAATGGCACCCAATCTTGACCTTGTGCGCATGGTGAACAGCGGCACCGAAGCATGCATGAGCGCGGTTCGCTTGGCCCGAGGCTACACCGGCCGCAACAAAATCATCAAGTTCGAAGGATGCTATCACGGCCATGCCGATGCTTTTTTAGTAAAGGCAGGAAGCGGTTTGGCCACATTGAATATTCAATCGGTGCCCGGTGTGCAAAGCCACGTGGCGCAGGACACGCTCACCGCACCGTACAACAATCTTGAACAAGTTGAAAGCCTCATAAAAAATCATCCGAAAGAAATTGCTGCCATTATAATTGAACCAGTAGCCGGCAACATGGGCTGCATCCTTCCTGCACCAGGATTTTTAAATGGCTTGCGCGAACTGTGCACACAGCATGGTATCGTTTTTATTTTTGACGAAGTGATGACGGGCTTTCGGTTGGCGCGTGGCGGTGCACAGGAATTGTATCAGGTCGATGCCGACCTTGTTACGTTTGGAAAAATTATTGGGGGCGGTTTGCCGGTGGGTGCTTTTGGTGGCAAGAAAGAAATAATGCAGCACATTGCGCCTCTTGGCAACGTGTATCAGGCGGGCACGCTCAGTGGCAATCCCATTGCCATGATTGCAGGTTATACTTTGCTGAAAGAGCTCAATAACAATCCGGCTATCTATCCTGAGTTGGATATGAAATGTAAAATCTTGTGCAAGGGCATTCATCAAGCCTTTGCCAAGAAAAAAATCCCACATACCATCAATCAACTCGGCAGCATGATGAGCGTGCATTTTGGTGCGCATCCGGTAACGGATTTTGAAAGTGCCAAAGCATGTAACATCGCATTGTTCAATAAATTTTTTCACCACCTGTTGCAACAGGGAGTTTACCTTCCTCCTTCAGCCTTTGAAAGTTGGTTTATTTCCCGATCGTTATCGCAAGAAGATATTCAGAAAACAATTGAAGCCGTTGAATGTTTTTCAGTAGCATGATGGAACAGAATAAAATAAAAACCGCGGTGCTGCTGGCCAATCTCGGCTCGCCCGATAGCTATGAAGTGAAAGATGTGAGGAGTTACCTCAACGAATTTTTGATGGACGAACGTGTGATTGATATTCCGAAAATACTAAGGACAATCTTGGTCAAAGGCATCATTGTTCCGTTCCGTGCGCCTAAGAGCGCTGAGAAATATAAAACCGTGTGGACAGAAAATGGATCTCCGCTGATCCATATTTCAAAACAAGTTCAAGCTAAACTTCAAAGCGCGATCAACCTTCCGGTAGAGCTGTGCATGCGTTATGCCAATCCCACACCTCAATCGGCCTTTGCAAAACTTGTTCAAGGCAATCCCGATTTGACAGAAGTGATGTTAGTTCCACTCTATCCGCACTATGCCATGAGCAGTTATGAAACTGCTGTGGAGCAGGTGAAGAAAGCGTATAAGGAAGGCAACTATTCGTTTCAATTAAAAGTGGTACCTCCATTTTACAACAATCCAAAGTATATTCAATCGCTGGCGAACAGCATAAAGCCTTTTTTAGAAAAGCCATACGATCATATTTTGTTCAGCTATCACGGCATCCCTGAACGGCATGTAAAAAAAACAGATGGCACCAAAGCTCATTGCCTTATCAAGCACGATTGCTGCCATGTAAACTCACCAGCGCACAGCACATGCTATCGCCATCAAGTGATGGTTACCACACAGCTAACGGCTCGCGCACTTGGGTTGCCAAAGGAAAAATTCAGTGTGTCCTTTCAATCACGGTTGGGTGCCGATGCGTGGCTCAAGCCCGCCACCGTAGATCAGTTGGCTATGTTTCCTAAGCAGCAAGGAATAAAAAAACTGTTGATACTTTGCCCGGCTTTTGTAAGCGATTGTTTGGAAACCCTGGAAGAGATACAGATGGAAGGCCGGGAAACTTTTATGGAGAATGGCGGAGAAGAATTTACCGTGATCCCCTGCCTCAACTATCGTGATGATTGGATTGAAACGCTTGTTCATTTAATTCAAGATTCAAAAGTTCAAAATTAGTTTACAAACAAAATCTTTAACCGATGTATTTAGGCTTTGGCAATTAGTGCGTCAAGACAGGAAGAGTTCAATCTCAAATCTCCCATCTCAAATCTTACATCTCATATCTCACATCTTAATTTCCAAACATGTACTTCTACCTAAAAGCCCTTCACATCATTTTCGTTGTCACCTGGTTTGCGGGCTTGTTTTATATGGTGCGGCTTTTTATTTACAACCGCGAGGCAGAAGACAAACCGGAGGCGGAAAAGTTTATCCTGCAAAAGCAATTCAATATTATGATCAAAAGGCTCTGGTTCGGCATCACCTGGCCATCGTGTGTGCTCACCCTTATTTTTGGAACATGGATGTTAGTTCTCTTTGGAAGCTTGCCTGCCTGGTTGTTGATCAAAATTGGTTTGGTGGTTGGTTTGGTGGCATATCATTTTTCCATTCACGTTATTTACAAGCAGCAACGCGATGGGATTTTTAAATACACTTCGGGCCAATTGCGTATTTGGAATGAAGTGGCCACAGTCTTTTTAGTGGCTATTGTGATACTGGCATCCGTGAAAAGCAGTATGGGTTTATTATGGGGAATGCTTGGCCTCTTTGGATTTGTGATCGCTTTGATGACAGCGATAGGCGTGTATAGGCACTATAGGAATAAGTAAAAATTCTTTCTTTATATACACAGCAACACATTGTTGGCACAGGTATTTAACGGGTTGTCCGCCAACCGTTTTACAAATGTGCTGTTACCTTCCGGGCTTCTGTCGGTTGAGAGAACTGTCGTGTCAAGTTTGCAATTTGCATTTTTTGCAAGTGTATAGAATAACTGCTCATTGTTTTTTAGGCTTCTTTGCGTTTAGTTTTTTTGCGGTATTTTCTATTTGCTTTACAAAGTGCTTTTCTCCTTCCGATAACTCGTTTTTGGTTTTCTCCTTGAATTTTTCATACTCAACATTCGCTTTCATTAGTGCTTGTGCGTGGCTTACTGTTCCAGCATTGTGTAAAATAGTATTACCAGTCATTCTTACAAAATCGTCTAAGCGCTCAATCCAATCTTTCATATACATTGGCATACGGTTTAATGCCTGCAATTCTGCTAACTCCAGGTAAGCAGTGACCATTCTATTGAGAACACTCAGTTCGTTTTCGTTCAAATAGTTTTTAGCTATTTCGGTTTCCTGTTTTCTTGGCTTACTTCCTTTAAGATGGGTTAAGCCAAGATTTGGTTTATTTGCGTCAATACGTTGATAAATGATTTCGGCTGCCGTATGTCCGTGTGCTGCCCAGTGCATTTTATTTTGCACTGTTTGAAAAAACTGTGTAGATATTTCTAACTTGGGGTCATAGTCAATGCTGGTAGCGTAAATATCTAATATCTTTCTCCAAAATACTTTTTCGGAAGAACGTATATCACGAATACGTGCCAATAACTCCTCAAAATAGTTGCCACCACCTGCTTGTTTCAATAAATCGTCATTCATTGCAAATCCTTTTACAATGTATTCTCTTAATCGGGCTGTAGCCCATTGGCGAAATTTTGTTCCTTGTTGGCTTTTTACACGGTAGCCAACTGAAATTATTACGTCAAGGTTGTAGCAATTGGTGGGTTTGGTAGAAAAATCGGAAATTCCGATTTTTCTCATGGACTGCTCATTATCAAGCTCTTTTTCCTCGTAAATATTTAAGATATGCTCGTTTATGGTAGACCGTGATTTTTGAAAAAGTTTAGCCATTTGTTCAATAGTTAGCCAAACGGTTTCATCTTCTAAACGGGTTTCAATTTTTGTACTTCCATCTTCGGTTTGGTAAATAATTATTTTTGAGTTTTCCATTTTTACTTTCTGTTTTTTTGATGAGACTAATAAACTTGGAAACTAATACTTCCGCACAAGGTTCATCAAATATTTCTTAGGCGTAATACCAAATTTTTTTTTGAATGCTGCAATGAAATGGCTTGGGTTGGCATAGCCAATCTGATAGGCAACTTCATTTACTTGAAACTTGGCTGTGTCGAGCAGCACCCGCGCATGGTCTAATTTATGATCGAGCAAATAACCAAACACCGTGTTGCCATAAATTTCTTTGAAGCCCGCTTTCAATTGATACTCATTGAGCCCGGCAGTTTTGGCAAGTTCTTTCAACCCGGGCGGGTTGGCCATGTGTTTGAGCAGATATTCTTTGGCGTGTTTTATTTTGCGCACCGTTTCCTGATCATTTAAAAAGGGGCAACTCTCCGTATTCGGTTTTTTTTCAGAAAAATACAGACCCAATATTTCCAATGCTTTGCCGTGGTAGTATAGTCTCTCCACGCTTTCGCTCAACTTGATGGTGAAAATCTGGTTGAGCACCACTATTAAGTTGGTTGGGATTTCGCGCTCATCATAAAATTTTGTTTTTACATTCTCCGGTTTCAGAAAGGGAAGCGCATCGTGCGTAAATAGTTTGTGCAAACTTTCCAGCTTGATGGAGAGCATCACGATGCGCGTATTGGCCGACAGTGTAAGTTGAAAGGGCAGATCGGCATCGGGATTATAGAAAAAATAGTTTCGTTGCTTTTCAATTGCCCTGCTGTAGTGCGGGCCAAAGGCAAACACGGCAGACCCTTCCAGACAAAAATAAAAATGAATGATATTTCTGTTCACCTTGTTATTAAAAACCATTTCTTCTGTCCCAAGGTTTTCGGCTGTTTGAAGGGTTATGTCTTCGCGCTCCAGCAGTGTCTTAAATTCGTTTTGCGATTGGATTGCTTCGTTCCTTACCATAGGTGATTTACAGAGTAGCTGTACTTTTTAAAATTACCAAATTCAACTGTTACTGCCCAATTATGGTTTCAAGTGTGTGCGACAATTTCGCAGTTTATTTTTTTTACAAACTCCGAATTGCATAAGCATCAACGCAAGAGTTTGGAATACTCAAATGAATAAGTTTTTGGAAAAGGGACTTTAACCAACCATGGAACGGACTATCCCATCAACCGTATCTCCTTTATATCATAATCTTTTACAACCCCCTTTGATGAAACCAACAATTTTCCATGTTGATCAACCCCTTCGATCACACCTGTTATTTCACCGGTTGCAACGGTAAATTTCCGTGGCTCCCCTTTTCCATACAGCGACTTCAAATAGTCATTTCTCAGGTCGGCAATTTTTCCTGATCGCAACTGAAGATAGCGCCTCTCCAAAAATTCCAGCAAGAGCGTAAACTCATCAGCTAAAACAAAATCATTTCCTGTAGCAGCTTTCATCGAACTGGCCGACTCCAATTGAAACAACTGTTGATTGACATTAAGCCCAATCCCCACCACACTATATTGAATGGAATCTCCCGCCAAGGTGTTTTCAATCAAAATGCCGCACACTTTTTTGTCGTTCACCAAAATATCGTTGGGCCATTTTATTTTTGTGCCCGCTCCAATTCGTTGGGTCAGAAAATCGCACAGCCCCAGAGAAACAGACACAGTAAGATTGAACAGGTCTATCGGTTTTAAAAACGAGGGCTTCAACACCAGCGAGAAAGTAAGGTTCTTGTGAGGGTCGGAAAGCCACACATTTCCGCGCTGGCCCCGGCCTTGCAGTTGGTTGCTCGTGATCACCGTGGTTCCTTCCACCGCAGCAGTCTTTTGACAAAGCTCCGAGGCAAGTGTGTTCGTGGAGTGACATTCTGGCACATAAACCAGATTCTTGCCCATGAAATGAGTATTGGCAGGGATTTTATACAAGGTATTTACTTAACTTTGCAAATTGTTCAAATTAAAAACCCCAACGTAGTTAATGCCAAAAAAAAAGAAGGGAAGTGATTCGGAAAAATTGAGCATTGCCATTGTAAAAGGCATGCAGGAAAAAAAAGCTTCGGAAATCATTGTGATGGATTTGAGGGAAGTAAAAAACGCGGTGGCCGACTTTTTTGTGATCTGTTCGGGCAATTCCGACAAACAAATAGAGGCAATCAGCGAATCGATAGACGAAGATGTTTATAAAGCCCTGAAAGAAAAACCCTGGCACACCGAAGGCAAAAGCAATAAAGAGTGGATGATCCTCGACTATATCAGTGTAGTCGCCCATATTTTCAGAAAAGACCGCAGGCAGTTCTATGCATTGGACAAATTGTGGGGCGATGCGCAGATCACTGAATTTGAAGACTAAGAACTAAAATCGTTTTAAGACGTTGTTGAATTGTAATCACTAAAGGAATGGCAGACAAGGAAAAAGAAAAAAAGATCATTGCACCCAAAGTACCAAAGCCCAACTACCAAATGTGGGTGATATTGGTGTTGGTTGCTGTTGTGTTGGGCATCAGCTATTTTACCCGATCGGGCGAACTGGGAGAAATACAAAGCAGCCGTTTTGAAGATATGGTGCAGGCCCGCGACATAAAGCGCCTGGTGCTTATCAAGAACGAGGAAATAGTTGAAATAACGTTGAAGGCCGAAGCACTTCAAAACGCGAAGTACAAGCAGGAGATCGAGAAAAACAGCCCACTGGGAATTAGACCAAACGGCCCTCATTACAAGTATAAAATTGGCTCCATCGATAAGTTCTATGAGCAATATGAGGTCATCATAAAAAATATCCCACGCGATCAAAAAATAGATTTACAGGTTGA
Source organism: Cyclobacteriaceae bacterium (assembly GCA_043751075.1). GTDB lineage: Bacteria > Bacteroidota > Bacteroidia > Cytophagales > Cyclobacteriaceae > ELB16-189. The sequence continues at coordinate 12,395 of JAYVAI010000029.1, forward strand.
GGACAGGCAGGATTACACCAACATGCTTTTCAACGTTGGCTTTCTGGTGTTACTGGTGTTTGGCTTTTGGTTGTTGATGCGCAGGATGACCGGAGGCGGTGGCCCAGGTGGACAGATATTCAACATTGGAAAATCGAAAGCTGCACTCTTCGATGCCGAAAACAAAGTGCGCATAACCTTTGCCGATGTGGCCGGCCTGGAAGAGGCGAAGGAAGAAGTAAAAGAGATTGTTGACTTCCTTAAAACACCACAGAAGTTTACCAAGCTCGGAGGCAAAATACCAAAAGGTGCATTGCTGATAGGCCCTCCCGGAACCGGTAAAACCTTGCTTGCAAAAGCCGTGGCCGGTGAGGCCGCTGTGCCATTCTTCTCCTTGTCGGGATCCGACTTTGTTGAAATGTTTGTGGGTGTGGGGGCAGCACGTGTGCGCGACTTGTTTAAGCAAGCAAAAGAAAAGGCACCCTGCATTGTGTTTATTGATGAGATCGATGCCATAGGCCGATCGCGCGGGCGTGGCCAAATGCCCGGTTCCAATGATGAAAGGGAAAACACGTTGAACTCACTGCTGGTGGAAATGGATGGCTTTGCAACCGACAGCGGAGTGATTATCCTTGCCGCCACCAACCGGCCCGATGTATTGGATTCGGCTTTGATGCGCCCCGGCCGTTTCGATCGGCAGATCAGCATCGATAAACCGGACATTGCAGGCCGCGAGCAAATTTTTAAAGTTCACTTGAAGCCGATCAAACTTGCCAAAGATCTTGATGTAAAAAAACTGGCAGCTCAAACTCCAGGGTTCGCAGGGGCAGAGATCGCCAACGTATGCAATGAAGCAGCATTAATTGCCGCCCGCAAAGACAAGAATGAAGTAGACATACAGGATTTTCAGGATGCTATTGACCGTGTGATCGGGGGCCTTGAAAAGAAAACCAAAATCATCTCCCCGGAAGAAAAGAAAATCGTGGCATATCATGAAGCCGGCCATGCTGTGGCAGGCTGGTTCTTAGAGCATGCCGATCCGTTGGTAAAGGTGAGCATCGTGCCGCGCGGAGTGGCCGCATTGGGCTATGCACAATATCTGCCCAAAGAACAATTCCTGTATCAGACAGAACAATTGTTGGATGAAATGTCAATGACGTTTGGAGGCCGTGCCGCAGAGGAAATTGTGTTCAACAAAATCTCTACCGGTGCATTGAGCGATTTGGAGCGCACCACCAAAATGGCATACAGCATGGTAACTGTGTATGGCATGAATTCCGAAATAGGAAATCTTTCGTTCTACGATTCCAAACAAGGGGACAACTACTCGTTCAACAAGCCCTACTCAGAAGCTACTGCCGAAAAAATCGACAAAGAAGTTAAAAAAATTATTGACATCGCCTTTGAGCGCACCAAAAAACTCCTGACCGACCACCGCGAACATCTGGAAATTATTGCCAAAGAATTGTTGGAGAAAGAAATCCTTTTTCAAAGCGACCTCGAGCGGTTGATCGGTAAGCGGCCCTTTGCGCATCAAACTACCTACGAGAAGTTTACCAACACGGTGGTGCCTGAAATAAAATCCCAGGAACCTTCTGCCAATGGCAATGGTGCTGCCGACAAGAAAAGCGAAGAGCCAAGCAAAGAAACAGCCGGGGTTGTGCCCGATAAAGTGTAAGCAGAGACTTGACCGGTTTCACCGCGACAAGTAGTAGAAAAACCTCCAAGGTCTAATTGCTTTCGCAAAAAGACCTTGGAGGTTTTCGTTATACTGCGTACTACGTAGGTTAGGGTACACAAAAACACAGAAATTAAATCATGCCTAAGTTTAAAGCTGTAGCCTAAGCAATAACCGAAGTAGTATTGCCTTTTGGTACAATAACCGGAAGGCTTTTTTCATTGGTTTAGTTTTCGCGTTATTTGCAAACTATGGTTCATAATATCCACTTGCCCCCCGGCAAGAAAATATATTTTGCTTCCGATTTTCATTTGGGTGTGCCCGATCATGCTTCGAGCACTGCACGCGAAAAGCGGATTGTAAAATGGCTCGATGCAGTTTCAGCCGATGCGCATGCTATTTATTTATTGGGCGACATTTTTGATTTCTGGTTTGAATACAGCCAGGCCATACCAAAAGGATTTATCCGGCTGCAGGGAAAACTGGCCCAGCTTCGCGATGCCGGGCTTGCCATTTATTTTTTTACCGGCAATCACGACATGTGGATGTTCGACTACTTTGAAAAGGAACTTGGTATTGTTATTTACCGCAATCCACAGATACTTGAAATAGGGAAACATAAGATGCTGATCGGCCATGGCGATGGGCTTGGCCCAGGAGACACTACCTATAAATTCTTAAAAAAATTCTTCAACAGTCGTGTGTGCCAATGGCTGTTTGCACGCATCCATCCAAACCTGGGCATGCGCATGGCCATGTATTGGAGCCGGCAAAGCCGTATCAGCAATACACGCACAGAAGAAAAATTTGAAGGAGAAGAAAATGAATTTCTGCTTACCTACTGCCGCGAACTGGAAAGCACTGCGCACCACGACTTTTATATTTTCGGTCATCGTCATTTGCCACTCGACCTGAACGTGGGCGAAGCAAGCCGCTATATCAATTTGGGCGAGTGGGTACACTTCGATACGTATGCCGAATATGATGGACAAGAAGTTTTGTTAAAGAAATTTTTGGTATGACGAAGAATCTTTTTGAATTGTATTTTAGTTTCAACACAAAGTTTCTATTTTTTCTTTCGGCCTGGCCCCGAAACTTCGGGGCCATTGGGCTATCCGCTGCAAGTCCTCGTGGTGCGAGGCGCCCCACTGTGGGCTTTCCGCTTCTATCCCTGGCCGGGAGATTGCCCGCAACCATTTTAACAATCATCCTTATTCTGTTTTTTCAAAAAGCTAATTCGCAAAATCAGATTTTAAAAATAAAAGAATGGAGTGCTGGTGAAATTGCCAACGTTACCGTTGACC
>JAYVAI010000030.1:0-5590 GCA_043751075.1 Cyclobacteriaceae bacterium
TTTCTAACGCAACAAGTTGAAATAAAAAAAATGGACACTTTTTTCTGTTTCCCTAAAAAAGAAGGACAATGATTTTTCATTGCCTTCTTTTCTTTTTTAGTGCAAAGCCTGCTTGTTCGCTGAAGTGTCCAATCACAGCCACGCAGGAAAAACTGTTGACAATGTAATAATGTTTTTTTTCTGACTCTAATTCTTTTACCACCATCATCCGCACGCCTTAAGGATTTCTTTTTCAAAAACATCTTTGGGCGTTTTATAATCGAGCACGGCACGTGGCCGTTCGTTGAGCATATCCTGCACTTTCTTGATCTCCTTTCTGCTTACTTTGTTAAAGTCTGTGCCCTTTGGAAAAAACTGTCTTATCAATCCATTGGTGTTCTCGCAGGTGCCACGTTCCCAAGGTGAGTTGGGATGGGCAAAGTAAACTTTCATCTTGGTGTTGGCCGTGAACAAACTGTGCTCGGCCATTTCATGGCCATTGTCGTAGGTGAGGCTCTTGCGCATTTGGCGGGGCAGTGTTTTCAATTCCTTTTCGAATGCCTTGCGCACTGAGAGTGCGTCTTTTGCTTTGAGCGGCACCATGATGACCGTCCTGGTTTTCCGCTCTACGATAGTGCCAAGGGCACTTTTATGACCCTTCCCAACAATGAGGTCGCCTTCCCAATGGCCGGCCACGCTGCGCTTGGCCACCAGGGCAGGGCGTTCTTCTATGCTGATTATGTTGGGCAGTTTGCCCCTGCGTTCTGTGGTCTTGTTGCGCTTCCGGTAACGGCTCTTTTTGCCTTGCCGAAGATAGCTTATCAATTCCCGCTTCAGTTCACCACGGGGGAGTAAATAAATGTAGGTATAGATGGTTTCATGCGATGCCCGCATACGACTGTCTTTTTTAAAATCTGTCTGGAGTTGTTTACTGATCTGATCAGGGGACCATCGTAATTTAAGTTTTTCGTGGACATAGGTCAACAGTTGTCGGTCACTTTCCATTTTACGATCGCCATTCCGTCCACCTGCCTTCTCTTTGGATTGTGCGTGAGCCTTGGCCGCTGTATAGCTCCGGGGAAAGCGATACAGCTCACGCTGTACGCTGCTGGGGTGATGTCCGATCAATTCAGCGATTTTCACTGGTCGTACTTGCTGCTTGATCAGAAGCTCAATCTTAACTCTATCCTCGAATGTAATTCTTTTGTAGTTATTCATTTAGCAACAAATTACTTTTTGTAATTTGTTGCGTTAGACTTTTGAATCGAAGGGACTATTGGAAAAACTTTCGGAACAACAACAGCAAACTATTGAATTTCAGAGGATGGCTCTAATGGCCCAGCACGAAGCTATGGAACAGCGAGCGCTTGCCGAAGAACAAATCAAAGCATTGAAGAATAAAAAATAATAATATGGAGCCAGTTTTAAAAAAAGCAAGGATAATTGCAATAGTATTTGGCGCACTGTCAGGCATTGCCTTGATAGCGTTTGTATATGGATTTATCCAGCACGGAGTGGCAAGGCAAAATCAGAAAGTGGTCACAGAGCTTGCAGAAAAATTAAGAAAATGTGAGGCAGGAATAAAATAGACGCTCAGCGCGGAGTAAATTTCTCTACACAAAAGCACATCCTTTGCATTTGTTTTTTCTCCGTGCAACCTCCGTGCTCTCTGTAGTTATCTTTTCGCTCAATAGAATTTCTAAACATGGTTTACAAAATAACTAAATCGCAAACCGCTGAAGTACCAATCGTGATCAGTGTGCCTCATTGCGGCATTGACTTCCCGGATGAGATCAAGGATCAATTCAAAAAGAAATCAATAAAATCCCCTGACGACACCGATTGGTTTGTAGATCAACTGTATGACTTCGCCCCATCGCTGGGCATCACCATGATTGTTGCCAATTATAGCCGGTGGGCAATTGATTTGAACCGCGACAAAAACAACAAGCCACTATATTCCGATGGACGCATCATCACGGGCCTTTGCCCCGTCACTACATTTTTGGGTGAAGCAATTTATAAAGATGAGCGCACCGAAGTCGAGCCGCCAGAAGCAAAGCGTAGAATTGATTTATACTATTCACCGTACCATCAACAGATAGAGCGTTTGCTATCAGAGCACAAAAAGAAGTTTGGCAAAGTGTTGTTGTGGGATTGTCATTCCATTCGCCAGTCGGTGCCCACCATATATAAGGAAAAATTTCCGGATTTGATTTTAGGCGATGCAGATGGAACCTCCGCTTCACCGGGCCTGATCGAAACTGCGTTGAGTGTGCTCGATCATGGAGGATATTCAGCAAGTCACAACCATCCTTTCAAAGGTGGTTACATCACCAGGCGCTATGGAAAACCATCCGCCAATCAGCACACGCTTCAATTGGAGATGACCAAAATAAATTACATGGACGACACCGAAAAGAAATACGATAATGCCCGTGCTGACAAAATGAGGGAGTTGTTGAAAAAAACATTCGAAAAATTGAGCCAGGTATTAGTTTAAAGAAATTGGTTTCAGATGAAAGAAAATGTCCCCTCACCCCGTCCTCGTTCCTCGGACACCCCTCTCCCTGGGGAGAGGGGAGGTGCGGAGAAAATTGAAGTTTGGTCTCGCAATAAAGTGCCCGAATTAATTCTTGGATATGCGCGTGGAATGAGAAAAAATCCCACTCAGGCAGAGGAACTCTTGTGGCAGGAATTGCGCGGAAGAAAATTAAATAATTTAAAGTTCAGAAGGCAGCAACACATGAAAGGTTATATTCTTGATTTTTATTGTGATGCCACACACCTTGGTGTTGAAGTTGATGGCGCAATCCATCTGCAAGAGAAGCAGATAAAGTACGATGCAGATAGATCAAATCATCTTGCTGAATATGGAATAAAGATAATCCGGTTTACAAACGATCTGGTATTAGAGAGAATAAGTGAAGTACTTGGTTTAATCATTGAAGAATCAAAAAAGAGAATCCAATGATTAAACCAATAGCGGATATTTCAACCTCAGCCACCCCTCTCCTTCGCGAGAGGGGCAGGGGTGAAGGATATTTTCATTTCACCTCTCTCCTCCAAAAATCCGGCTGGCTCACTCCGGCTTATGTTGGTGTCAATGAAAATGGAATTGTGAAATACCTTAGCGATACACCGCCACCTGAAGGAATAGCGTACGAATCTGTTCAGGGCTTTGCGCTTCCCGGTTTTCAAAATGCACACTCTCATGCTTTTCAATATGCCATGGCGGGCCTTGCCGAAAATCATCCGGTCGGTATAGACGATGACTTTTGGACGTGGCGCGAAGAAATGTACAAGTGCGCGTTGTCGGTTGACCCCGATCAGGCACAGGCTATTGCCGCGATGGTATATGCCGAGATGGTGCGCGTTGGTTACACACACGTTGCTGAATTTCATTATCTCCACCACAACAAAAACGGAAAACCCTATGGCAACCTTGCCGAAATGGGAGAGCGAATGATGGCGGCAGCAAAAATTGCCGGAATAAAAATCACACTCATTCCAGTCTTCTATCAGAAAGGTGGCTTCGGTCTTGATCCTCAACCACGACAGCGAAGGTTCATTTCGAAAACCGTGGATGACTACTTTAAACTTTTACAAACTTCGAAATCAGCGATCAAAAATTTCCCAGATTCTTCGCTCGGCTTTAGTGTGCATTCCCTGCGTGCCGTTGATCTTCCCGATGTGATAAAAACGGTTGAGCAAGGCCCAAAAGAATTGCCATTTCACCTGCATGTATCCGAACAGAAAAAAGAAGTTGTTGATTGCGTAACCCATGTTGCCAAGCGGCCTATGCAATGGTTGTTGGATAATCTGGAAGTGAACGAACGCTTTCATTTGGTCCACTCAACCCACTTGAATGACGATGAGCTTGCGCGATTGGCTACATCAAAAGCGAATGTGGTGTTGTGCCCATCCACCGAAGGCAACCTGGGCGATGGCATTTTCCGAATGAAAGAGTATGCGAAACTAAAAGGCCGATGGTGCATTGGCACCGACAGCCACATTGGTCTGAATCCGATGGAAGAATTTAGGATGATAGATTATCGCCAGCGGTTGATGACCAACCATCGCAATACATTTGAAGGAGATGCAGCACATACTATGATCAACGAATCAATAATGCAAGGTCGCCTGGCGATGGGGAGAAAGACATCCGATCATTTTGAAGTTGGCCAGCCCTTCGATGCGTTGATCATCAGTGCCACTTCACATCTATTAGCAGATACCTCTGAAAAAAATAGATTGGCTACGATTCTTTTTACTGGAGATTCCAGTCGGAATATGGGGACAATCATTAACGGAAAGTGGGTAGTGAAAAACCAGCACCATCAAAATGGGCACTCGATTAAAGTAGCATTCGGTAAGGCGATGAGGGAGTTGGTAAACCGTTGAACCACACCCACCTCAGCGCATCTCTGCGAACTTCACATCCTCAGCGTTTAATAAATTAGCTTACGGATAACTATATTTGTACCAATGGAAACGCGCGAAGATGTTTTAAGAAGGATCAATTGGGATTATACCTACACGGTGGAAGAGATAAATGCCATTTTGAAAGGAAATGACTATCGAATGAAAAAACCATTCTACATCAAACTACTGAAAACTTTTCGCTGGTATGTTTTGAAAGATGTGCTCACGGAATCAGAAATTGAAGAAATGCTTTCGCTAGACGTGATTGATAATCTTCATATTAATTCATTGAAGGAAAAATACAAGTATGTCAGAGAAGTATTATACGGATAGACTCTATCCACTTCAAGACAGGGTTCTTAAAGAAATTGAGAAGTCTAATACTTTTCTCTATCTAACAGGGGGTACTGTTGTCAGTCGCTTGTATTTGCACCACCGCTATTCCGATGATCTTGATTTGTTTTCCAATCAACATTCAGGATTTGAAAAAGAAATTGATCGCGTAACTCAACACCTCAAAAAGAGTTTTGAAATTGACCTTCAAGTAAAGGAAGAAGCTTATGGACGTGCCTTTGTTAAAGAAGGTGATCTACTTCTAAAGATCGACTTTGTCAATGATGTTGGCTTTCATGCCGGGGAGACTATCAACAGCCCACTCTACTCCCGCACCGACAACTGGAAAAACATTTTGTCTAATAAAATCACAGCCCTCACAAGAGAAGAAGGGAAAGACGCAGCCGATATTATTTATATGTGCCTTCGGTATTCTTTCAATTGGCAGGATATTATCAATGATGCAAAAAGTAAAGATTCTTGGATTGACGAAGTGAACGCCTCGAAACTTATCCATGATTTAAAAATGGAGAAAGTAAAGAAAGTAAAATGGATAACCGAGCCCGATTTTCAAGAAATTGAAAATTACTTAAAAACCATTGCCAAAGACATTTTATTAGGTGGGGATAATTCATTGGCCAAAGCCTTCCCACATGTTTAGCGTTGCATTAAATTTAAAATTTATGCACAATCAACTAAAGACTAAAAAATGGAATCATTGGATATGATGCAAGAAATACAACAACTGCCTTTAGACAAAAAATTTTGGGTAGTAGAGGAAACGATAAAGTCCATAAAAGCGGAAGTGATCAAACACCAAATGGAATTGAGCGTAAAGGATTTATACGAAGAG
>JAYVAI010000031.1:0-5586 GCA_043751075.1 Cyclobacteriaceae bacterium
GGTCAATGAAAGTAATTTTTGGATATTTATCGTCAAGAGATTTTTGAGGTTCTTTTGATTCAATAACGAAGATAGAACCGTCTCCATATCCTTTCAGAATTATGTCTGGCTTCTTTCCTGTCTTTACTTCCTGTGGTGTATTTATTTTCCAAGACACGGATTCCCACCCAAGAATGCGAAGGATTTGAAGGGTGTAAGAAGATTGCACATCTTCTTCACTTTTCCTCAATCCACCTTCATTGATGAACCATTGTGCAACCGCTTTGATTTTATGTAAGTCCGATTTTGTTATTGACATTTTCTTAGAATATTCGAAAGTAGCGAAAATAAAAGCGTTGGTAAAATTGCACTTTTTTGCTTTTGCTGCTTTGGATTTGTGAGTGGGGCAACAGCAAACATGTGAGATTTGCGTAGGGGAAAAAATTTAAAAATTTGTGCGTTGTACAGAAATGAATTGGATCGGGCTATTCAAATTCCTTCTGCGGATGCCCAATCGGCAATACACCATAAATATTTTTATACGCCTGAACAAGTTGATCCAATGGCTTATACTTTGCCTCTTCATATTCATCCCGATGCGCTTTATCCAATTCATCTCGCATCTTTTTTATTTGCTGCTTTTTCTCGGATGCTTCCAGGTCCTTTTGCAAAGCTTGCTCGGGTTTATAGGTCTCCATGTTTTGTTCACCGTCCGTATCAACCATCTCACTGGGGTCAACTAAATACAACTGTGGAAACGAATATTTCCAATCGCATTGTGACTCTTTCAATTTTTAAAAACAAATTCATAAAAGGGAAGCAGGGTTCCTCTTTCGCTCACCCAAATGGTGCCCATGTAAAAATCTATGTAATCGTATTTTTTTGAATCCTTACTTTCGTTGTTCAAAAAATCAGCAATAAAACGTCCGGAGCCCCTCATGGAACCTAAATCGTATATTTTTTTATCGGGGGCCACTACTTCATGGTTGTTGGAAAATATATCGTAAACGCATAGCCCCAAAAGGAATAGAAATTCATCCATTCCATTCAATCCCGTCAAGTCATCTTGCTTGAAGTCGCTCTGTTCAATATTTTTATCTTCAACATCCTTTTTCTTAGTCAGTCTATTTATATTATCCCTCATCCGTATGTACTCCGCATATTGTTGCTGTGGTGTTGGATGCAGAAAAAATACAAACTCCGAATTGGCCCACCCGTTAGGCGTTATCTCTATATAAAAACCTACCGAACCATCGAAGATGAATTTCAGAAGATCATTGCACTCGCTATCCGTTTTATTTGAATCATTCTTTGCCATAACTATATGTATAAGTCAAGTTGTTTGCGTCTGGCGAGGTTAAAACCTATAAGGTTTTTGAAACCTTATAGGTTTGGTCAAGTAGGTTTGGTCAAGTAGGTTTGGTCAAGGAACAGGTTGCCTCAACGAATTGATCCATGCGGCCATTTTCAACGCCTCATCTTTGGGCACTTGCGGCATGGCGGCCATAGGGGTTTCGTGCTCGGGCCAGTTTTTTGGTTCGGGTGTATAAATCAATTGCACCATGCGCTCATTGCTATACTTGCGCTTGGCAATATCGGCAAAGGAAGGCCCCACTTGTCGCTTGCTTACCTGATGACAAGCCGTGCACGTATTTTTTACAAGCAACGGTTCTATCTCTGCGTATGTCAAAGTCTTTGAGTTTGCATTGGCACTTTTTATAACGGGCTTTGTTGCTGCTGGCTTCGCAGTGGAAGATGAACGTTTGGTGCTCAACTCCGATACCGGAATTTTTTCTCCATCGGGAATATTGTTCAATGTATAATACGCGGTGCTGTGCAGCACGGGCAATCCATGGCTGGAACGGATGCCCGCCAACATAATTTCATGTACGTAGTAAGGTCGAAGGTTTTCAATAACCACTCTCACCTTCAAGCCATCTTCCGAAACTTTCACTCCTTTAATAGCAACTTTCTCTTCATTGATGGCTGGGCTTCCATACACCGGATGATATTTATAGATGTAGCTTCTGGCAAAATAAGAATCTAAGTCTTGGGCCGTTTTCTTATCCACCGGATAGGTGAATTCAATTTCAAAACCATCGGGGCGCGCGCTTACGGTTTTCATTTCCATAGGCACTTTGCCCGTCCATATCAATCGCTGCAAGCCTGCGGTGGTTGTGCCCGATGAACCCCATCCGCGATTGGTGAGGCCGGCATACAAGGCACCATCGTGGCCCCAGTTCATGCGCAGCACGCCCGATTGAAATCCGGATTTGAAATCGAAGGCCACGCCTTGAAATTCTCCCTTCACTTTTTCCATCACCACGCGCATGATTTTGCTTTGACCCTGATCGCCCACAAAAACTTGTCCTGCAAACGGGCCAAACTTACCGCCCGTTTCATCGCGTATAATTTCTGAATTGGAAATGCCCAGCACACCGTGTGGCAACCACACCGCAGGCACGCGCACTTCGGGAAAATCTTTTTTCAACACATGAAAAATATCCGGGTCTTTTTCGTCCGCAATGTTTTCGGGTTTAATGTATTGGCCCTCTACTTTTATTTGGCGTGCACTCACCTTTCCATAAAGTTGCTCGGTAGAAATTTTCACAGGCGAATTTTCGCGGCCTGCCCAGCGCAAGCCTGCGGGGTGGCCCGTAAAACTTCCTTTGGTAACATGAAATATTCCACCCGATCCTTGCCAGTCGCCCTGGTTGTCGTCATAAAAAAATTCTCCGTCAATCATTCCCAATCCGCAAGGCGAGCGCATGCCGGTGGCCCACGGTTCCATGGTGCCATCGGCACTAATTTTCATCGTCCATCCGCGCCACGGCACACGGCTTTCTCCGCGCCACCATTCTTCATCGCCAAAGGCCACGTTGCCCGTTACAAAAAAACTTCCATCAGGCGCAATCTTCGGCCCGAAGGAATATTCATGATAGTGGCCCGATAGCGGCCAGGCATAAACAGTTTCATATACATCAGCTTTGCCATCGCCATTCTTGTCCATCAGTTTGGTAAGTTCACCGCGCTGTGCTACGTACAGTGCATCTTCCTTATACACAAGGCCAAGAGCTTCGTGCAAGCCGGACGCATACAATGTATATTTTGGCGAAGCCCCGTTTTGCATAGATGGATTTTCCACCATCCACACATCGCCCCTGCGTGTGCTCACGGCAATTCTTCCATCGGGCAAGGTGGCCACACCTCCTACCTCCAGCAAAATTCCTTCGGGTGTGGGCAGTGTAAGAATTTTATAGTAGTCATCTTCCGTGGGGGTTTTGTTAAGTTGTGCTAACGTGCCCGAGGATAAGATGGAAGACAACCCGATCAACCCTGCTATAAATTTATTTTTCATGTCTCTAATAATTTATGGTTTACCAAATGATTGAATAGGAAAAAGAACCTTCTACCGGAATAAATAATTCCTGCTTGCCATCCACTTCACGGATTTTTGGCGTTGCCCCTTTTGTTATGCGTATGTAAAAACTTTTGTCGTCAATGGCATACGCTCCGTTGGGCATTTGCTGAATGGATTTTCCTTCGGCCAGCTTGTAGTAAAGCCCCGTTTTCATTCCCCGGTTTTTTATATTCACTTCATGTGTGATGGTGCGGCCCTGATCATCGGGATAAATTTTGTCTTCCACATCCAGCCCTTGATAGGTGTATTTGAATACTGGCCTTCCCGTTGCCACTTCCATTTCATACCCGTTGCCTCGATATTCTCCTGAAATAATTTCTGCCTCACGGGTGATTACCGGAAACAGTGCGCTCTCGGAAGCAAGAAAAGCAAGCGGCTGATTGGTGAACAAATATTGTGTGGCACCCATGGGGCGAAAGGAACCATCACCGCGATCGTGCCACATGGGTGTGGCATCCACAAAATCGCCATGCCATACACACACAAGGTTTCCGGCTTTCAGATCATAGACATAGTGTGTGCCCACAGGGTCGCCCACACCAATAGTGTGCGTGAGCCGTTGCTTATAGTCGCCCTTAAAATCTAAAAAGGCACGAAGCATTCTTGGCTCACTTCCCGCATTGATAAGAATGGGCGACACGGGCTGATCGGCAGGAGGATATGAATTAAAAGCATGAAGCCCTTTGGGTGTTGACCCTGTTTGAACAAACAAACCCAACCGTGGCGGCAACCAGGAAGCATCTTTATAATTATAAATCTCAAACGGATACGAGCCTGCCCTCAATGCAAGTGTGCCTTCATCGCTGCGCCACCAGCCATCGCCACTTTGATAATTTACAAGTTGCTCATTGTTTACAATCAATCGTGCACCACCGTTGTAAGCAAGAATAAATTTGTAGGTGCCATCTTCCGAAACGGTTATCGTGCCTTTATAATTTGATCCATACTCATTTTCGTTTTCCAATACTTCGCAGGTCAATTCTGGAATTGAACCGGTGGCCGATGGCTTCAGTGAAGAGAAATCGGAAATCATTTTAAAATTTCCATACCAAGTTTGATAGGTAATGTTGCTGACGGAAACGGCAATCTCTTTGAGCAACGTATATTTTACATTACGAAAAGCCACCGGCCCATGGTCGCCCTGGATCATGAGTGGCCCAAAAGGTTTCTCATTATTTTCTATCGGGCCACCGGTTGGCAAAGGCACTTCTACATTGTTGTGAATGCGCACACCGTTCAAATCCACATACATGAAACGTGCGTTTTCAATTTTTTCACCAACTGCATTGAAGCGCGGTGCACGAAAGGAGATTTTCATTTTTTGCCACAAGCCGGGTGCCTTGGCGGAATTGCTAAGCGGTGCTTTGCCCATGTATATTTTTCCTTTTTCCCTTTCCCAGTTTCTATAAATTCCACCGATGTCGGAAAACGAGGGGGCTTTCACTCCCCAGCTATCCAGCAGCTGCACTTCGTAGCGGCCTTGCAAGTAGATGCCGGAGTTGGAACCTTTGGGCAACATTACTTCCATCTCGAGGTCTATATCGCTGTGCTCGAAGGCGGTGAGCAGATGGCTCTTCTTCACATCATCATTCATGTTGAGCAAAATGCCCGTGCCCGGTTTATGCGTTACCGGATATGGCTTTTGTTCGACAACAGGTGACGGTGCTTTTTTATTTTTTTTTGAAGATGCAGGCGCAATCACTTCCTGCTTTTCATGAATGTCCACATCGGGGTTCATGGTTACATCGCCCACGATCAACCAATTGCCGGCCTGGGGTTTGAAATCAGAAAGGTCTTGCAAGAGCCACAATTTGGCTGTCTCCTGTGCATAGCCTGCCGCTGCACTACCAACTATAGCCAAAGCGAAAAGAATAGATTTTAAATTTTGCATGTGATATTTAATAATGGTAAAAAGTAAACCTCTAATATCTGATTCTGTGAGGGCAATCGCAAACGAATGTGAATTCTGTTTTTAGACTTCTCGTATTGCTGCGTTGGGTCGAGTCGTCAACCACTTCAAGTAGTCACCCGACTAATACATGGCCAAGCAAAAACAATAAGTAATCATTATGTGTACTACGTAGGTAAGGAAATTTTCAAAATAACTTGTACAATTTATGTACGATGTACTTCGGCCCGGGATAGTAGAGGAAAGCCCGAAGCGCGTGGATTTTGTGGGGGGACGG
>JAYVAI010000032.1:0-5568 GCA_043751075.1 Cyclobacteriaceae bacterium
GTCTGGTTTAGGTTCTGTATTTGTTGCAACAAGTTGTGGAAGTTGTCATGCTGGTGACGGAAAAGGACATCCGTTCACAACCTTAACGCGCTTCGGTCAAACCGATGAAACGGGTAATAGATTTTTGCATCGGGGAGGCCCGCAATTGCAACATCGTGCAATACCAGGATTTAAGCCCGAAAGTATTCCCGATGGAGCAGCATCTTCTCGCTTCATGCCACCGATCAATACTGGGCTTGGATTCATCGAACTGGTTTCAGATGAAGATATCATTGCCATGGCAGATCCCCAAGATGTGGATGGCGATGGAATATCGGGAGTACCAAACTGGAACACCACACCAGCTTATGCAACTCCATTTGAAAATGCAATTTCACAAAACGGAAAATACATCTGTCGCTTCGGAAAAAAAGGAAGTGTCTATAATTTACTGCAACAAACAGCGAATGCCTACAATCAGGACATCGGTATAACATCCATATTTGAGCCTTATGATGTGTACTCAAATCTCGAGATTGATTCTGAGATTTCTACGCAAACCGTCAACGATGTGGTGTTCTATCTGAAAACGCTAAAGGCTCCCATACAACGATCGAAGGACAGCGATGTAATAGTATCGGGCAAGAATTTATTTGTTCAGCTTGGATGTGAAAAATGCCACCGCCAAACACTTAGCACCGGTTTCTCTCCCGTGGAGGCGCTATCCAATAAAGAGTTTCATCCGTACACCGATTTATTGCTACATGACATGGGCAGCGGACTCGATGATGGCTATACCGAAGGAAGTGCCAAAACATTTGAATGGCGAACACCACCGCTCTGGGGATTAGGTCTTGCACCGAACTCGCAAGGGGGCAAATATTTCCTGATGCATGATGGTCGCGCCCAAAGCATTGAAGAAGCCATATTGTTGCATGGCGGAGAAGGTGCGTCAAGCCGTGATAGGTTTAATCAACTAACCACGGGTGAGAAAGAAGCGGTCATTCAATTTTTAAAATCCCTATGAGATGAACCGTAAAGATTTTATTATAAAATGCAGTATGAGTTGCCTGGGAATTGTCATGCCTGCTATCTTTCAGAGCTGTGCAGGAACAAAATATCTCGATGCAAGTATGGAAGGAAACAATTTGTTAATTCCATTGGCCTCGTTCGAGATAATAAAGGGTGGCGATATCCGGTACCGAAGATACCTTGTAGCAGAGAATGTTGCACTTCAGTTTCCTATTTGCGTTTACCGTCTCGCACAGAATAAATACCAGGCACTCTGGATGAAATGTACCCACCAGGGAACGGAGCTTCAGGTATTTGGCGACCGGCTTCAATGTCCTGCACATGGTAGCGAATTTACCAATACAGGTGCTGTTCAAAATGGTCCGGCTGCGGACCCGCTGCGAAACTTTCCTGTAACTATTTCTGAAACCATGTTAAAAGTCAGCCTGCAATGAAAATATTTTTAGCCTTTATTTTTCTTACCGCCTTCATAAATCCAGGCCGTGCACAGGTTGACTCAACGTTGGTTAAGCGAACCTCACGCGACACTTCATTTCAAAAATCCATGAACATGGATGCGGTATATAACCGTCCCTTTCTTTCAGTGGGAAAAGCACCGGCCGTTATGGGTGGCTATGTTGAAGCCGATTACACATACCTTGGAACAGACGGTGTTACGGATGGACATAATTTTCGTATTCCACGCTTAACGATATTCATTGCCTCTTCAATACACCGAAAAATAAAATTCCTGTCGGAGATTGAGCTGGAAGAAGGTGGCCGTGAAATAAACATCGAGTTTGCTTCACTGGACTTTTCATTTCATCCATTGATCAATCTGCGGGGTGGAGTGGTGATGAACCCCATTGGTGCATTCAACCAAAATCATGATGGACCCAAGTGGGAGTTTGTAGAGAGACCAGTGGCTATGACGCAACTGTTACCTGCCACCTGGAGCAATGTGGGGTTTGGACTGTATGGAAAGAGATATTCAAACAACTGGGCTTTCGGTTACGAAGTCTATCTCACCAACGGATTTGATGAAAGCATTGCCAACAACACGGAAAACAAAACATTTCTCCCGGCATCTAAGAAAACGGCAGCACGTTTTGAAGAAAGCAGTAACGGTCAGCCATTGTTTACCGGAAAAATTGCAATAAGAAAAAATAACATGGGTGAGATCGGACTCTCATACATGGGAGGAGTTTATAACAAGTTTGTGGAAGATGGACTCGTGTTGGATGATAAGCGCAGACTTCATGTTGTTGCCATTGACTTTAACTCTGTGATACCCGTACTCAAAACCTACGTGGTGGGTGAATGGGCTTGGGTCAATTTAGATATTGCCGATACCTATAGCCAGCAGTACGGTGAAAAACAATATGGAGGATTTATAGATTTTGTGCAGCCTGTATTGAAAGGAACAACTTTCGGTTTTAAAAACTCGGTCTTCAATATTGCCTGCCGACTCGAATACGCTGACTGGAATGTTGGAAGATTCAACGAAACCGGTGATAACATAGGTGAAGCCTTTTGGGCTGTCTCTCCCGCAATCAGTTTTCGGCCAACCCCACAAACGGTATTGCGACTTAACTATCGCAGGGAATGGAGACGCGACCTGTTGAATAACCCGGCATCAAATACCGGTGGCATTCAGTTTGGTATTTCAAGTTATTTCTGATTATCTATTGTCGAAGCGATTCCAATCCTACTTTGTCATGTTTACGCAAACATTGAATCGAGCTTGGAGCTACCAATAAGATACAGCACTCCAGAATTTTAAAGCCCTGAAAGGGCGGTGATCATAAACGCAGGGTGAAGCCCTGCGTTTTGTAAGTGATACTCCCAGCACAAGCCCTGAAAGGGTGGAATCTACGCTGATAGATTCCGCCCTTTCAGGGCTTGTGATGCACCTCTTCATTTTAAAACGCAGGGCTGCACCCTGCGTTACTTTGATCGCGCCCTTTCAGGGCTTGTGATTTAACCTAACAAATTTAGAACATGAAAAAGTAGGACTGATCCTACTTTGTCACATTTGTGTATGAATTGCTCAACCGAGGGGGCAGATGATCAATTGAACTCGACTATTTATTTTGACTGAGCCGTCAGGCCTCTCTTAGTGCACAAAAATTTCCCTTCATAACTCACTATATTTTTATAATTTCACTACAAATAAAACCAGCATATGAAAAAATTATGTTTTTTGATTTCCCTGTCCTGCTTCTTTCAACAGGCTCTGTCGCAAGAGATAGGTCTTCAACTGTACAGCCTGCGAAATGAAATCCCCAAAGATGTGCCGGGTTCGCTGGCCCTTATCAAAGGTTGGGGCATCAAAGAAATTGAAGGTGGTGGCACCTATGGAATGACCATCGATGAATTCAACGCACTTGCTAAAAAGAATAATCTGAAAATGGTGAGCATCGGTGCCGACTTTAACGAACTCGCCAAAGACCCGGCAGCCGTGGCGGCAAAGGCAAAACAATTTGGGGCAGCTTATGTAATGTGCGCCTGGATTCCCCATAAGGGAACTGACTTCACCCTGGCAGATACTGAAAATGCTATTGCTGTTTTTGAAAAAGCAGGCAAAGTGTTGGCGGCCGCAGGGTTATCGTTTTGCTATCACCCGCATGGCTATGAATTTAGAAAACATGAGGATGGAACACTGTTCGATCTGATGGTGAAGAAACTGGACCCTGCATTCGTAAATTTTGAAATGGATGTGTTCTGGGTAAAACATCCCGGCCAAGACCCGGTGGCTTTGTTGAAAAAATATCCAAACAGGTTTCGGCTCATGCACCTGAAAGATCGCAGACCAGGCACCGAAGGCAATCAGTTTGGAACAGCCGATGATGAAACCAATGTGGTGCTCGGTGCAGGCGATGTGGGCATAGCGGCCATCATGAAGGAAGCCCGTAAACTAGGGGTGAAGCATTTCTTTATTGAAGATGAATCTTCGCATGCGGTGCATCAGATCCCGCAAAGTTTGGAATACCTTAAAGCATTGAAGTAAATGAAAATAAAGAGCATCAGGCAAACTGTAACCTTTAAGGGGGCGCGGCCACGGGAAGTGTATGACCTTATCATGGACGCAAAAATGCACAGCGCATTTTCGGGCAGCAAAGTTACCATGAGCAATAAAGTGGATGGCAGGTTTGAAGTGTTTGATGGTTATTGCAAAGGCTTTAATGTAGAGTTGAAAGAAGGAAAGAAAATTGTGCAGGGCTGGCATTTTGCCGAGGACGGGTGGCCCGATGATCACTTCTCCATCTGCACATTTATATTTGAGAAAGTTGCAACGGGAACCAAGCTCACCTTCGCACAAACATACATACCCGAACACAAAGCTGAGTCACTTAAAAATGGCTGGAAGCTATACTATTGGCAGCCGATGAAAGCGTTTCTGGCCGGCAAAAAGTCTAAGTAATTGGCAATTGGCAAAAAGCAGCTGACAAGGGTGTATTTCAAAATTACATGTCCGCCAAACAAAGACAATAATAAAAATTTTGGCAGAACCCGCTTAGTTACCAATAGTCCTTCTGCAAAGCGGTAGTAAATTGTCCGGTTACTTGTAATCCGAGCACCTATGTTTTTTTGAAATACACCGTTGACAATGAAGCAGGGTTGTTTGCACCTTTGTCAAAACTGCCCATTTGTCAACTGTCACTTGATTAAAAAATGTTCATAAAAAATATTTTTGCCCGCGCTTGGCGAAAACTCAAAAAAATCCTGCTTTTTCTTTTTGTGCTTCAGTTTGTTTACATCATCGCGTTGAAATGGGTAAACCCCCCAATTACAATTACACAGTTAGCGGATTGGGCAAGTGGCCACGGACTAAAAAGGGATTACGTGGATTTTGAAGATATGTCGCCCAACATCCGGTTGGCTGTGATGGCAAGCGAAGATCAACTCTTTCCCGATCACAACGGATTTGATATTGCCAGCATCAAGAAAGCAATAGCGAACAATAAAAAGAAAACGAAACGGGTACGTGGGGCTTCTACCATTAGCCAACAAGTGGCCAAGAATGTTTTCTTGTGGCAGGGCCGCAGTTGGTTTCGCAAAGGCATGGAAGTATATTTTACGTTTATGATCGAGTTGCTGTGGAGCAAGCAACGCATATTGGAAGTTTATCTTAACGTGGCCGAAATGGGCAAGGGGATTTTTGGTGTGGAGGCAGCCGCAAAAAGCTATTTCAAAAAATCCGCGAAAAAGATCACACGCACCGAGGCCGCCATGATTGCCGCCTGTTTGCCCAACCCAAAACTCTATAAGGTAAAACCTCCTTCGCGATATGTAAACGCAAAATTTCCGTGGATACTAAATCAAATGAATAATTTGGAAGGCGACCCTGATGTAGATGCTTTGTTGAAGTAGTGTTGGGTTATGTGTAAAATGGCGGGTTTACATTTACAGACCAAGAACATGTTTGGGATATGAAACTCGTCTGCGGCTTTCATCAATTCAAATGTCAGAATAGACTTAAGGGCACCTCTAAAAATCAATCATGGAACGCAGATGACACAGATCAAGCAGATATTCGCAGATCAAATCATCGGAAATCATAAAAATCAGCGTCAT
>JAYVAI010000033.1:0-5553 GCA_043751075.1 Cyclobacteriaceae bacterium
CAATTCCTTTCTGACAGAGCAAAAATAAAAGGTGTTCAAAGCATTCAAATTAATCTCAAAAAACCCACTTGGGGTAAAGGGAAAATAAATGAGTGGTGGGGAGCAAAAGGAGAAGTAAAAACATTTCTTGATTATCTTGATAGCATTGGTTCTCCTTTAATAATTGAAGAAGGAAAGACAGGTAAATCGAATGGAAATGTAGTAATTGAAGCTTGGCAAAACGAAGCGTTAATCATTACCATTATAGGACAAGAAAAGCTATTTGAAATAAGAGAACATTTTGTAGAGGAAAGGACTTTATTTAAAATTTTAAACACGTTGTTAATTGATGGTTTTCAGCCAGAAGTAAAATTTTCATTTGTTCAAGAGGATAATTCTGGAGAACATTCGTTCAATGTTTTAAGCGAAGGCGAACAACAAGCAATAATAATCAGAGGACTAATAGAATTAGTGAATAATGAAAATACATTATTCCTTTTTGATGAACCCGATACTTATTTGCATCCTTCTTGGCAAAGAAATTTTATCGAAAGTATAAATGACTTATCAAAAAATGCTGAGTACAACAATAGTCAGTTTTTAATCACGACCCATTCCCCACAACTTTTAAGTAATGCAGACCCAGCAAACTGTGATGTGCAAATTATGGAAGATGGCGAAATTGTAAAAGTCACCCCAAAATATTACGGTAGAGATATAAGCACTATACTTTATGAAATGATGGGTGTGGAAAGACGCAATAAAAAAGTCGCAAAATTATTAAGCGTTTTGTTTAACACTATTGAAGACGAAGATTTAGAAAACTCTAAAATCGAATATGAAAAACTTATTGAGATTTTAGGCGAAGATGACCCCGCAATGGTCAGAGCAAAATCCCAATTAGATTATTTACAAGAAGAACAAAATGAAGCAAATAGTTAAAATCGCTGAACCCAACTCGTTGCTTCAACACAGGGCAAATCAATTCGCAAATTTTGAGAACATCCCTTTGGCGACAAAAGAAGAATTGCGACAAAATCTACTATCTGAGCAAGGGCACATTTGTTGCTATTGTATGAAACGAATTCCTGAACATACTTCACCGTATATGAAAGTGGAACATTTCAAGTGTCAAAACAACTTTGGAGCAATGCAGTTGAACTATTCTAATTTATTTGGAGCCTGCACAGGTAATGAAGGACAGCCTAAAATAAAACAAACCTGTGATACAAAGAAAGGTGATACGGATTTAACAATCAATCCAACATCAACACTTCCGACTTGTGAAACACTTTTTAAATATAACGCAGAAGGAGAGATAAGCTCTATAAATGACAGTGCTGATATAAACAGACAGTTGAACGATGTTTTAAAATCTCAATATGCAAACGCTTAAAGACGGACGAAGCGAAATATATTTGGAAGTTCAGGAGAGAGTTAGAGTTGAAAGTAAAAGGACAAAAAAGGATAAAGCATCATTTACCAAATTCCTTGAACAAGAAAGAATAAAGTGGTTAGAGCGAAGAGACAACAAACATAGACCTTATTGCTCTGTGGCGGTTTACTACTTGACAAAAAAAATAAGAAGTAACGAAAATTAGCCAACCCAACGAACCAAGACAGCACGTAGCAAGGGACGGACTAAGCACTACAGAAGGAAAGGCAACTACTGCCAGCAGGAAATTTTAGATGCGCCTGCACACCTCGCCCAATTGTCAACCGTAAAATTTCCTTTCTACTCTCAGAATAATTCATTACTTTTTTAGGATCGTTCCACTATGGCCATTACCATACTCATCATCCTGGCAATACTCTACGCAACCCTCGCGTTGATATTCTATTTTTTTCAGCACCTGTTTTTCTTTCGGCCCGAAATTTTAGCAGCCCATTTCAAATATAAATACCCTTTTCCTTTTGAAGAACTGGATTTTGAGATGGAAGACGGTGGCCACATCAATGCCATTTATTTTAAAGTGCCAAACTCGCGGGGTGTAATCTATTACCTCAAAGGAAACTCGCGCAGCATAAAAGGCTGGGGCAAATTCGCCAAAGATTTTGTTAGCAATGGCTATGATTTTTTTATGATGGACTACCGGGGTTTTGGCAAGAGTCGGGGCAAGCGCACACAAGCAAAATTGTTTGACGATGCCCAGTACCTCTACCAATGGCTGCACGAACGATATGCTGAAGATAAGATTGTGGTGTTTGGCAGATCGCTGGGCAGTGGCATTGCCGCACGGGTTGCATCCTGGAACAATCCACGTATGCTCATACTCGATTCTCCGTATCTGAGTTTTCATCACAACACCAACCGCTTTCTTTTTTTCCTGCCGCTCAAGTGGCTTATGCGATACGACATACGCACCGACCACTATCTAAAAGTTGCCTCTTGCCCCGTGCACATTGTTCATGGCACCAAGGACCGCCTGATCCCATTCAGTCAAAGTCTCACCCTAAAAAACCTATACCCCGATAAAATATCCCTTCATCCCATCGAGGGTGCCCATCACAACGACCTGCCGGAGTTCCCAGAGTTTTTTGAATTGCTCTATGATATTTTATACGTGACCCCTGAAGATTCAAAAACCAAAGAACCACTGCGATGAAATGGCCATTAAGATGCTCTACACCCAACGGCCATGATAATCCCGGCCATTCCATGCCTGTGTGCCGAAATGCCACTACGGCATGCAGGCATGTGCCCACTAAAAAACAATTATTAACACATGAAAGAACTTAGCCACATTGACTTTACCCGTGTGTTTGATATCCTC
This sequence comes from Cyclobacteriaceae bacterium, assembly GCA_043751075.1. Lineage (GTDB taxonomy): Bacteria > Bacteroidota > Bacteroidia > Cytophagales > Cyclobacteriaceae > ELB16-189. Next base: position 2,754 of record JAYVAI010000033.1, read on the forward strand.
GCTTATCAGCATAAAAAATATCCGCAAGGCAAAGCGTTGAATTGTAAAACACCGGGCGGCTGGAAACATTATTCTATCGAAGAAATAATTAAGCAATCTGATTTGATATCCTGTTGGCTGATTGAAGCGGGCTACCAAAAAGGCGACCGTGTGGCCCTGATGCCGAGGATGGGCAGCCCCGACTGGTTGATGATTGATTTCGCTTGCCAGCAAACAGGATTGATCACAGTGCCCATTCATCCTACTTCGGCATTGGAGGAAGTGCAGTTTATTTTAGATGAAACCGAAGCAAAAATTTGTCTTGTTGCCGATGAGGCCCTCTATGCTAAACTGTCAATGCGTCAAGACACCTTTGAGGTGCCGGACGCCTCCAACGCAGACTTTAAACTTTTTCATTTGGAACAAGGCAAGGAAGGATATTTTCTATCCCATGTAAATGGAAAAGGCAAGCCCGATACCATCGCAGAACTAGACGCCAGAAAAAAACAGATACTTCCCGAAGATATATTAGCCATTCTTTATACGTCTGGAACTTCGGGCACACCCAAAGGAGTTGTTCTATCGCACGCCAATGTGGTGAGCAATGTAAAATCCATGCTCACTATTTTGCCGTTGCAACCTTCGCACCGGGTGCTAAGCTTTCTTCCGTTCAGTCATATTTTTGAGCGCACCGCCAGCTTTGCTTACATGGCCTTTGGTGCAGAAATTTATTTTAGTCAACGCCTTGATGAATTGGGTTATGACTTTAAATCCGTAAAGCCATTTTGCTGCACGTGTGTGCCAAAGACGCTGGAGAAAATGTATGATATTTTGAACCAAAGCCTGCTGGATAAAAATAGGATGAAGCGAATGGTGATCGGTTGGGCCATGCACGTGGGCGAAAAATATAAAGACAGACAACGGCAGGATTTTTTCTATCGGTTCAAATTAGTGGTGGCCCGCGTGCTCGTGCTCAATACTTTTCGCAAGGCACTGGGAGGAAAAATAAAATTGATGGCGGTGGGCGCGGCTGCACTCAGGCCCGACATTGGCAGGTTGTTTTCGGCTGCAGGAATCCTTACGCTGTCGGGTTATGGCATGACCGAAACATCACCGCTCATTTCGGTAAACCGCACCGAGCCCGGCCTCAACCAATTTGGCACCGTGGGCATGCCCGTGCCGGGTGTGCAGATAAAAATTGAAGACCCCAACGAAAACGGAGAAGGTGAAATTTTAGTGAAAGGCCCCAACGTGATGCAGGGCTACTACAAACGGCCCGAACAAACACGCGAAGTGTTTACCGATGATGGCTGGCTGCGCACGGGCGATGTAGGCAAAATGGTGAACAAAAGATTTCTGGCCATCACCGACCGCAAGAAAGATATTTTTAAAACCTCTGCGGGAAAATACGTGGCCCCTCAGGTTTTGGAAAACCATTTCACGTCTTCGCCATTCATCATGCAGTGCCTCATATTGGGTTTCAACAAACCGTTTGTGTCGGCTGTGCTGGTGCCCAATTATTTGTTGTTGAAAGCGTGGTGCCAGGAGCAAGGCATACACTGGACGGCACCCACCTACATGGTACACAATATCAAAGTGATAAAAAAAATACAGGAAGAAGTTGACCGTCTCAATGTAACGCTCCAAGGCTTTGAGCAAATAAAAAAAAATATCCTAAGTGAAGAAGAGTGGACGGTGGAAAACAAAGACCTCACTACTTCTTTCAAACCAAAGCGGGCCAAGCTGCTGGAAAAGCATCAGGTAGAAATTGAAAAAATGTATGGGTGATCAATTAGCTTTTCTAATAAAAATAAATGAACCTACGGTGCCTTCATCTCCGGCATCCTGAATTGCTCCATACTGCGGCAAGACCCGCGTGTTATTCTGAATAGGCTCGTAAATTTTTGTGTAGAGTAAAGTTGCTGCGATATAGGCTTTCACATTCTCGTTTAATGTTTTAATAAGGTACTCCATAAAAATACTTTTATCAGGAACCTCCTGATAATTTCCACTGGTGAGTGCCTTCCTGCTTTTTACTCGGTAGATTTCGTTAAATTTCCCCATCTCATTTGCCTCATAAGAACTTCTTCCTGCGCTGAATATACTTCCACCAAAACAGGCATCGGAAATCAATAAAGTATGCTTAGACGTAATTCCTTTAAGATAATTTCTTAATTCCGAATTGGCCAGAAAAGTAGATTTCCTTCCTTCAACGCCATCCGATGGAATCCAATAGCCGATATCAAGTCTCTTGTCAAATATTCCATGACCTGCATAAAAAACCAAAAGATTTTCATCAGGTTTTACTTTCAGGGCCAACAGCTCAAGACTATCTACGATCTGACCACGCGTTGGGTTTTTTAGGAAGATGACATCGTTAGGATCAAAAGTGTAACGGGTAGTCAATACATCATACAATTTTTGTGCGTCATTAACGGGTTCTGCTAAGTTTCTCAATCCAGCACTGGGATGTTTGTATTCGGATACACCAATAATCAATGCCCGGTATTTTGGAATCTTTGTAATTCCCCACTCGGCAAACGTTGCAGCTTCCTGGCTTTTAGCATCCCCCACAGTCACGTGAATCTTTTCTGTGCGTGCCTTTGCTTCTTGCGCATTCACCACCCCTGCGAATGCTAACAGTAATATCCAAATCAATACAAACTTTTTCATACGCCTTGATTTTTAATTTTTTACTATTCGTTTATGCTGAACAACTGTTCCAGCTTGAAACCTTACTATATAAAGTCCTGAAGCAATATCTTCTGATCCATTATTAGTGCCTTCCCATTTGGTAATATAGCGGCCTTTACTCATCTGC
>JAYVAI010000034.1:0-15220 GCA_043751075.1 Cyclobacteriaceae bacterium
AACGCAGGGTGCAGCCCTGCGTTTTAAAGTGTAGAGATGTATCAAGCCCTGAAAGGGCGGAATCTATCAGAGTAGATCACACCCTTTCAGGGCTTATGCCATGATTAGTATTTAGCTAACGCAGGGCTTCACCCTGCGTTAATTATCACCGCCCTTTCAGGGCTTTCAACTTCCAGAGCATTTGTATCTTAATGGTAGCTCGATTCATCACGTCCATAACAAGACAAAGTAGGATTAACAAAGTTTGAATGATGAAATTGAAAAATCATTATTGGATACGAACACACCCAACCCCTTCCACATAATCCCTGATCACCAGAATATTTTCGGCCACGGAGCTTCCAGCAAATCCTTTTATGTTTTTGTATGAAACGCTTTTCTTGTATTCTTCCAAAAATTTCCCCGACAAGGGCAAATACGACCAATGCCATTTCTCTTCCTCATAGCCAGTACGTTTTCCATCGGCCTTTGAGGTGTAAGGCTGACAAAATCCATATTCGGCAGCATGGGCAACAAGCCACTGATAAATTTTTAATCCTTCACCGTTTTCAAAAAATTTGTTCTCCAACGAATTCAAATCCATGTCGGTGCCCCAATGATGGCGCGAGGTTCCGGGCATGGAACTGTATAGTAATATCAGCCGCGCACGTTCTTTTGGGTCTTTCACAGTGGTGAGGTTTTTTCCTTCCACTTGGGTGCGTCCTTCCCATTTGTTTTCCCATATCCTTTTTTGTGATTCAAAGTTGCGTGTGGCGGAAATAATGATCAGATACACCCCTTCTTTTTTTGCTGCGTCACTCATGTTGACAAATGCCTCGTAGGTTTCTTTGCGTAAATATCCTGCGCGGGCACTGCCCTGTGTATGCTCATCTTTTAATTTGGAAAATGCAGGATGCGAAGCCGGATCAAATTTTCCAAGCAGATAATTTTTGTCAACGGGTTGAGAATTGGCACAACCAACTGCTGAGATTAAAGCAACGGAAAAGAAGAACCAGTGTTTGATCATATCGGTTTGCGATGGCAGTGAAGTTAAGTGTTAACGGGTGCTTGTATATGAATGGACAATGGGCGGGTGAAATACAATTTTGCAATTCATAATTTGGGCTAAAGCCCACCTCCCACCATTGTTCAATTGCCACGGGCTTAAGCCCGTGGCAATTGATAATATAAAATTTCAAGGACTTTAGTCCCACACAGCAAAACTGCCGTGCACCCCAATTGGAAAATGTTCAGTTGACATTGCTTGCTTCTGAGCCAACCAATCATTGTCAATTTCCAATTTGTAAACTGTCAAGTTATTGGCTGTTCAATACTTACAATCAACCAACAACCACCAGCGAAATTAAACCCGTTCTGCCACTTTGTTCATCACGGTGGTTTGCACTTGAATAGATTCGTGGTGGATAAGTTTCAGCAAGTCATTGGTAAACTCTTCGTTCAAGCCCATGGCGCGGCAAAGGGCTATGCGTGTGTGAACAATTTCTTCCCACCGGTTTACCTGGAGGATGGTCACGTTGTTTTCTTTTTTGTATTGCCCAATCTTCTCCGATATTTTCATCCGTGCTGCCAACTTGCTCATGATCTCGTCATCAAGCTGATCTATCTGTTCGCGCAAAATGCTGAGCGTGTCCTTGAATATTTTGTTGTCGGTAGAAGCAGTGCGCACTACTAATTCGCTGATGATTTTTGCAAGTACTGCTGGCGTTACCTGTTGCTTGGCATCGCTCCATGCTGCATCGGGGTTTATGTGACTCTCGATCATCAGCCCGGCCATATCGAGGTCAAGTGCTTTCTGCGATACAAAAGAAATCAGGTCTCTGTTTCCGGCAATGTGACTGGGGTCGCAAATCATATCGAGTTCGGGCACGCGTGTTTTCAGGTCGATGGCAAGGTCCCACATAGGTGCATTGCGGAACGGTCCTTTTTCGAATGAAGAAAAGCCGCGGTGAATGGCGGCCATCTTTGTGATGCCCGCTTTGTTCAGCCGTTCGAAGGCACCGAGCCAAAGTTCCACATCGGGGTTGATAGGATTTTTTACCATCACAGGAATGTCAACACCTTTCAGGGCATCGGCCACCTCTTGCACCGAGAAAGGGTTCACCGTGGTGCGTGCACCGATCCATAAAATGTCAACACCAGCTTTTAAGCAAGCCTCCACGTGGGCGGCATTCGCTACTTCGGTGGTCACGGGCAAACCAGTTTCCTGCTTGGCGCTGATGAGCCACTTCAATCCCTCTTCACCGGCACCTTCATATTGGCCTGGCCGTGTGCGCGGTTTCCAAATACCGGCCCGTATTGCGTGCACTTTTCCAGTAGCTGCAATTTGTTTGGCAGTAGCTACCATCTGCTCTTCTGTTTCGGCACTGCACGGCCCGCTGATAATTACCGGGCGGCTTACGTTCATCCATGAAGAGATGGGTTCGAGTTGTAATCCTTTCTTTGTCATAATAATGTAAAATTAATTTTTTCGAATTCAGATTTGGTTTGTAATACAGTTTATATAAAATATTTTTTGGCGGCACCCCGAAAAAAAATCGGGGCCGGGCTATCCGTTCCAAGTCCGGCTCATACACGCTCCTACCGCGCTTCGGGCTTTCCACTTCTATCCCTTGCCGGCATTTTTCAACATTACAAAAGTGTTGTGTCCTCATTGTTTAGGTTGTTGATAACGATTTCACTGCCACTGTCTTTTCCGTTTTGCTATCCAGCACCCTTCGTATCTCATTGGCCTTGCTCAAAATTCCGTGAAGCTCTTTGGTGTCATGCTTCATCAGGTGATAATGAAAACGCTGCAGGTGCATAATGTATTCCTGTAATGCCTGGCTTAAATATTCTGCGTTCTGTTCAAAAATAGGAGCCCACATATCGGGCGAACTTTTGGCAAGGCGCACGGTAGAAGCAAAACCGCTTCCGGCCAGGTCAAAAATATTTTTTTCATCTTTCTCAATGTCCAGCACAGTTTGCGCCAATAGAAAAGCACTTACGTGCGAAAGGTGAGAAACATACGCTACGTGGCGATCGTGCTCCTCGGCCTCCATGAAAATGGTTTTCATTTCAAGAGCATCAAATACTTTTAGTGCAATGGCCAATGCTTGCGCAGATGATTTGCCTTTTTCGCAAATAATATTTGTCTTGTCTTTAAACAAACCGTGGAAGGCAGCGGTAGGCCCGGAGTTTTCTGTTCCGGCAATGGGATGTGCCGCTACAAACTGATGGCGCTTTGAATGGTGCAACACCGATTTGCAAATGGATGCTTTGGTTGATCCTGTATCTATAAGCACTGCTTCCTTTTTTATTAAATCTAAAGCGGATGGAAGAAATGCATTCAACGCATTCACGGGAATGGCCAACACAATCAAATCAGCTTGCGCGATTGCCTGGTCTTCCGAAAGTATTTTGTCAACCAAGCCAAGCTCAAATGCTTTTGCTGCGTTACTTTCATTCTTGTCCACACCGATCAGTTCGGTAGCCATACCAGCCTTTCGCAGGCCAAGCGCTATCGAGCCGCCAATCAATCCCAAACCAATAATGGTTGTCTTCATGAGGAGATTTGAGTTGTGAGATGTGAGACATGAGACTGGGAACCAGAAACTGAAAACTGGGAACCGGTAGCCAGAAACTTCTCTATTCTTTCCCGTGCTTCGTTCAATTTTTCTACCGTGGCGCACAACGAAAGGCGGATGTAACGGTCACCGGCATCGCCAAAAATAAATCCGGGCGTGATGAATACTTTTGTGCCGTAAAGTATTTCGTCAATCCATTTCTCTACATCGGGCACGTGGGCTGGTGCTTTGGCCCACACAAACAAACCCGATTGCTTTTCGGAATAGGTGCACCCCAGAGCATCTAAAATTTTGCAAGCCGCTTGCTTTCTTTTTTTATACACGCTGTTCAATTCTTCAAACCATGCCGCTCCATTTTTCAACGCCTCTACGGCCGCTTGTTGCAAGCCGAGAAACATGCCGGAGTCCATATTGCTTTTTACACGCAGCACAGCATCAACGTAGTCTTTGTTGCCTGCCACCCACCCAATGCGCCAGCCCGCCATGTTGTGCGACTTGCTCAGCGAGTTTAATTCCAAGGCTACTTCATCCGCGCCTTCAATGGAAAGAATGCTGAGAGGCGAATCGTTTAATATCATGGAATACGGATTGTCGTTTACGATCAGAAAATTATTTTTCCTGGCAAGCTGCACCAACGCTGTCAGCTCCTCTCTTGAAGCGGTTCTACCAGTGGGCATGTGCGGAAAATTTACCCACATGATTTTTACTTTCGACAGATCACTTTTCTTCAACGACTCTATGTCCACGCCCCAATCAAGTTCTTCTTTTAAATTATAGGTTCTGATTTTTGCGCCCAACAATTTTGCCACGGATGAATAGGTTGGGTAGCCCGGATTGGGTATCAATACTTCATCGCCTTCATTTACAAACGCCATGGCAATGTGCATGATGCCCTCTTTCGATCCCATCAAAGGAAGTATGTCGGTTTCCGTGTTTAAGTTTACGCCATACATGGTTGAGTAAAAGTTGGCTATCGCTTTTCGCAATTCAGGAATGCCTTTGTAACTCTGGTAACCATGACTGCCCGGCAGCAGTGCGGTATTTGTCAGTGCCTTAATAGTTTCATGCGAAGGTGCCTGGTCGGGGCTGCCAATGCCGAGATTGATTATTCTCAACTCCGGTGTGTCCAGACTTTTTACCTCAGCGAGTTTTTTACTGAAGTAGTATTCCTCCACGTTTGCTATCCGGTTGGCTAATTTAACCTGGCTCATTTATATTCAATTTTTGCTTTCTTATACTCCCCCAAAATATTGAGGTTGCGCACTTGCCGCAACACTTGCTGCATGGCCTCGTCATAACTTTTCCTCCGCTTCCACTCGACATCCACATGTATGGAATACTCACTCGGCTTACCAATGATGGGTATAGACTGGATTTTAGTCAGGTTGATGCCATTGGTTTTAAATGTCATTAGTGTATCGGCCAGGCTGCCCACTTCATTGGCTACTTCGAACGAAATAGATGCTTTGTTACTGTCAACGGAAGTTTTTGTTTTTCGGGTGAGGATGAGAAAGCGTGTAAAATTTTTCTTGTGCGTTTCAATGCGCTTATCCAAAATCTGCAACCCAAATTTTTTCGCTGCGTATTCGTTGGCGATGGCGGCTGTGGTTTTGAGTTTTTTCTCTTTCACCTTTTTGGCCGAGAGGGCCGTGTCATCGCTCTCCATAATTTGTACACCGTTCAGTTTGTGCAAATATTCTGTGCATTGCCGGATCGCCATCGGATGTGACTCAATAAATTTTATGTCTTTCAATTCCACACCCGGTAATGCCAGCAGGTGCATGTGAATAGGTAAATAAATTTCACCTACTATGGAGAAATGATATTCCTGTAAGAGAAAATAATTGGGAAGGATGCTGCCTGCTATTGAATTTTCGATGGCCATCACGGCATAGTCGGCCTGGCCATTTTTCAAAGCCTCACATAAAGCATGAAATGAAAGGCACTCAATGGTGGTGACAGGTTCCTGAAAATAAGTGAAGGCAGCCACTTCATGAAAGCTGGTGGCAATGCCCTGAATGGCAATTTTCAATTTGTTCTTTTTCCCCATACAAAATCAAACTAGTGTTAAAAAAAAATCCCCCGGTTTGCGGGGGACTTTCTGAGTTTCTTTGTCTTTATAATTAACAAGCCGATTCTCTTTCAAGTCCCCTGAAGGATTGATAAAAAAAGTAGAAGAAATAAAATCGGTTGCTGTTCATATCGTAATAACCGTTGCAAGAAAGACGAAAAAAATCGCATCAGCAAAAATCCCAGGAGGTTTTTTCAATCATTTGATTTTTTAACTAACCCTTGTTAGTGGTTGTTGGCAAGCATAATCGAATTGCTGTACCTTTGCTTCATACTAAAATCCCCTATGAAATCGCTTCAACTCGTTCTATCACTTGTCATCGTGTCAATCATTGGCTGTACCAAACCAGGCGACCATTCAAGTATGAATCATAGCGATGATCAATCGCAGGAGGAAGGCCCCAATCAGGCACTCTACGATCAGATGATGAATGTGCACGACCAGGTGATGCCCGAAATGGATGAGATCATGCGGCTTAAAAGGGAGCTTCAGGAAAAAATTGCAAACTCAACCGACATGGTGCTGGAACGAAAGCAACAATTGGAAAAAGCCATCTCAAACTTAGACTCAGCCAGCACCTTGATGATGAATTGGATGCACCGTATCGCAGAGTTTAACCCGATGGCAGACACAGTAGATCAGGAAAAGGCGCGCGAGTTTCTTGAATCTGAAACAGAAGAGATCAGAAAAGTAAAAGATTTTATTGCCGAGTCGATTGAGAAAGCCAAGGAGGAGGCCGGGAAGAATCAGTAGGCAGTCATCAGTAGGCAGTTGGCAGTACCGCCTACTGCAATCTGCCTACTGCCTACTTTTCTCCGTGTAGCTTGAGCCTCTGACCAAACCTCGAAAGTATAATCCCATATTTCCGATAAATCCTCAACAGCTTTATTGGTAAGAATGTAGTTAGCCATTTTTTCGCTTGGCAACTTTTAAGTTTTCAAGGTGCTTTTTTGCGTTGAAATTTTTAGCTGTTCCACTTTCAATGCCTTCCTCAATGGATTTTTTCAGTGCTATAATCCTGATTTCATCTTCTTCCAATAAACGGAGTCCAGCTCTAATGACCTCGCTTGCATTTTTAAATCTTCCTTCTGATATCCTATTGTCAACAAAGTCCTCAAAATGGTCGCCAAGTGATATTGATGTATTTCGTCCCATAGTTAAAAATTTACATAAGTTACCAATTTTTGGTAACCTTATGTAGAAGGTTATTTTTCGTTTACTTAAAAGGCTTCCAAGTCTGACTTGAATTTAGCAAAAGCCTAAAGCAAGTGAAAGTGTAACCGGTTGAAAGCGAGAAACAACCCCTCCAAAATTTTCACCCAAATAAGGATTGCCAATGGAGGATAACTTGTTGATTATAAAAGAAGAACTTTTGGAGGGTTGCGGATTTTAGGAAAAGAAAAAAGCAAATCTATTTCTTCATTCTCTTCGCAGCTTGATGATGCGGCAATTCTTTTCCCGTTGCCTTCTTCCCTTCCTTCTCGCGGTTCTTTTGTTCCAAGCGAATGTTGTAGCGGATCACTTGCCAGTATTCGGCCCCATAGCCAACTAATATTTCGCTTCCTTTAGGAATATCGCGGGTGGCTTCAATGAAACATCGCTTCTTGGCGGTTACGTATTCCGAATTGTTCTTCACGCCTTCTACGCGGGCAATGCCACGGGCATCGTTGGCATAGTGGGCAATGCCTTTTTTTGTTTTCCAGGCATCAATACAATACTTGCTGTTGAAATAGAAAACATATCCATTGCGGTCATCGGCCATCTTCGACACTTCCTTCCAAGTAAGGATTTTGCCCCGGTACTCTACAATACGTGCTCCTTTTGGGATCAATGCTTTTGCGAACAACCCTTTTCCTGCTCCCGGCAGGGTAGATTTCTTAACGGTCAATTTTTTTTCCAACAGTGCCATAAATTACTTACTCGATGATTTCCCTAACTATTTTTTGAAGGGTAAGGACAGGATCAATTTATACAAAACAAAAAAGCACCTGTTACAGGCGCCTTTCTGTGAAATGATTTCTTGGTGTGATAACTATACTTTGATCTCCACATCCACACCACTGGGTAGCTCTAGCTTCATCAACGCATCCACAGTTTTTGCGCTGTTGGAATAAATGTCAACCAAGCGCTTGTAGGTGCAAAGTTGAAATTGCTCACGCGATTTTTTGTTTACGTGTGGCGAGCGCAGCACAGTGAACTTCTCTTTCTCGGTTGGCAAAGGGATAGGGCCGCTTACCACGGCACCGGTCGCTTTCACGGCACGCACAATTTTCTCTGACGACTTATCAACCAAATTATGGTCGTAAGACTTGAGTTTGATCCTGATTTTTTGGTTCATAATCTAAACGTCTTTTAGATAATTTATTTGGCAACAGCGCCCTTTACTTCTTCAATTACTTTTTCGGCAAGGTTCTTAGGCACAGGTGCATAGTGTGCAAATGTGAGGGTGGCAGAAGCACGTCCTGAAGTGATCGTTCTCAAATCAGTTACGTAACCAAACAACTCCGACAACGGCACATCGGCTTTTATCACCTGGGCACCGGCACGGGTGTCCATGCCTTTCATGATCCCCCTTCTCCGGTTCAGGTCGCCCGTTACGGAACCTGTATATTCATCGGGAGAAATAACTTCCACGCCCATGATCGGCTCGAGCAACTGCGGTGCACATTTGCGTGCCGCCTCTCTAAATCCAACGCGTGCTGCCAATTCAAATGACAATGAATCAGAGTCCACATCGTGGAATGAACCGTGGAACAAGCGAACCTTCATCGAGTCGATCGGATAACCCGCCAGAGGCCCGTTGGCCATAGATTGTTCAAACCCTTTTTGAATAGAAGGAATAAATTCGCGCGGGATAACACCGCCCACAATATCATTTTCAAATTCAAGGCCTGGCTTATCTTCAGGGCCCAACACGCGTGGCCCGATTTCGAAGAGGATATCGGCAAACTTACCGCGGCCACCCGTCTGCTTCTTGTAAACTTCTTTGTGCTCCACCGTTTTGGTAAGTGCTTCCTTGTAGGCAACCTGTGGCGCGCCCTGGTTGATCTCTACTTTAAATTCACGCCTCAAACGGTCAATGATGATTTCCAAATGCAACTCACCCATTCCGCGAAGGATAACCTGACCCGTTTCCTGATCGGTGTTCACACGCAGGGTAGGATCTTCCTCCACCAATTTAGAGATTGCCATGCCCAGCTTGTCGGCATCAACTTGCTTTTTAGGCTCAATGGCATAACCAATTACAGGCTCAGGGAAATTCATTGACTCAAGAACCACTAAGCGCTTTTCGTCACACAAGGTGTCGCCCGTCTTTATGTCCTTGAAACCAACCACGGCACCAATATCACCGGCAGGAAGTCTTTCAATTTGATTTTGCTTGTTGGCGTGCATTTGAAATACACGGGAAATGCGCTCCTTCTGACCTGAGCGCGTGTTCTGTATATAAGAACCTGACTCCAACACACCTGAATAAGCCCTTACAAAACACAAGCGTCCAACAAAAGGGTCCGTTGCAATTTTGAAGGCAAGGCCAACAAAAGGCTCCTTAATATCGGGGCGGATTTCAACCTCCTCTTCTGTGTCCGGATCAATTCCAATGATAATATCTTTGTCCATTGGTGAAGGAAGCAATTCCATCACGTAGTCGAGCATGGTTTGCACGCCTTTGTTCTTGAATGAAGAACCGCACACCATGGGCACAATCTTCATGTCGATGGTTGCTTTGCGCAGGGCCGATAATATTTCGATATCGGAAATTGAATTGGGATCGTCAAAAAATTTCTCGATCAGCGTCTCATCATATTCTGCCACAGCCTCCAGCAGCTTCTCACGATATTCTTTCGCTTCTTCCACCATGTCGGCAGGAATTTCGATTTCCTTAAAGGTCATTCCTTTGTCATCCTCGTTCCAGATGATTCCAATGTTGCGCACCAAGTCCACCACGCCCTTAAAATTTTCTTCGGCACCGATAGGAAGTTGAAGAGCCACAGCCTTGCTGCCCAACTTTTCTTTCACCTGCTTGCACACACCGAGGAAGTCGGCACCGGAGCGATCCATTTTATTTACAAAACCAATGCGGGCAACTTTATAGTTATCAGCTAAGCGCCAGTTGGTTTCTGATTGAGGCTCTACACCGTCCACCGAGCTAAATAAGAATACGAGGCCGTCCAATACCCGCAGCGAGCGGTTCACCTCCACGGTAAAATCAACGTGGCCGGGTGTATCAATAATGTTTACGTGATAGTCGTTGTCTTTGTATTTCCAATAAACGGTAGTGGCTGCCGAGGTAATGGTGATGCCACGCTCTTGCTCCTGTGCCATCCAGTCCATAGTAGCGGCACCATCATGCACCTCTCCTATTTTATGGTTAACACCAGCATAATAAAGAATGCGCTCGGTAGTTGTAGTCTTGCCAGCGTCAATGTGGGCTGCGATACCGATGTTCCTTGTATATTTTAAATCCCGAGCCATTTATTCGATTTAAGAATTAAGATGTTAGAATTAAGATTTAGGATTTAATCAAAACCTGAAATGAGAGAAGGCCTTGTTCGCCTCCGCCATGCGGTGCGTGTCGTCTTTTTTCTTGATGGCTGCACCCTCGCCTTTTGATGCGGCAATGATCTCTGCGGCAAGTTTATCCATCATGGTCTTTTCGCCACGCGCACGTGCATAGTCGATAAGCCACTTGATGCTCAAATTGATTTTGCGTTCAGGCCTGATCTCCACCGGCACCTGAAACGTAGCACCACCCACCCTGCGGCTTTTTACTTCCACACCGGGCATCACGTTGTTCATGGCGCGCTTCCACACTTCCAAGCCAGGCTCTCCACCTACTTTCTTTTCTACCTGCGCAATGGCATCGTAGAAAATGTTATAGGCCACGCTCTTCTTGCCGCTGTCCATCATGTAGTTTACAAACTTGGTGACAAGCGTATCGCTAAACTTTGGGTCGGGAAGTAAATATCTTTTTTTGGGTTTCGATTTTCTCATGGCTGTATGACTTATTTTTTACCTTTTGCTACTGGGGCACCTTTTGCTGGGGCACCTTTTGCACCTGCTGCCGCTTTGGCGGCTGCACCTGCCTTCGGTCTTTTTGTACCATATTTAGAGCGGCTTTGAAGTCGGCCACCTACTCCGGAAGTATCCAATGCACCACGCACAATGTGGTAACGCACACCGGGAAGGTCTTTTACCCTGCCTCCACGGATCAACACGATCGAGTGCTCCTGAAGGTTATGCCCTTCACCAGGGATATAAGCATTCACCTCTTTATGATTAGTGAGACGCACACGCGCCACTTTTCTCATGGCCGAATTTGGCTTTTTAGGAGTGGTGGTATATACGCGTGTACATACGCCCCTGCGCTGTGGACATGAATCGAGGGCAGGAGATTTTGACTTGAAAGTCAATTTCTTTCTTCCTTTTCTTACAAGTTGCTGAATGGTAGGCATTTATATTTTTTCTTTTAACCCTTCAAAAATAAGGACTGCAAAGGTATTTAAAGTAAGGAAGGATGCAAACCCTTGTTTAAAGAATTTTGGAGGCGGGGCAATAGCCACTTTAGGTTGGAGGGTAAATCAAAGCAACAAACAACCGCCAATCCTGAAACAATTATCCCTTGCGGGGATTGGCCATGAGGAATTTGTTTAGGTCCAATTGAAGCACCTGGCTAAATGAAGACTCGGTGGATTCTCCGGATAACTTGTCAAGTTGATACCAAGTGTTTTTTTTATAATCGTAAACAAAACCTTCTTGAACATCATAATCGCGGAGCAGGGAAAGCACTTTGGCGCAATCCTTTTTTACGCCTGCTGTATGCGTTACTTCAATCAAGGCCACGGTTCTATCTTGATGGTGGTCGTATAACAAAATATCCGGGGCAGGGCTGGTCTGCCCTTCATCAATCATTGTTTCGGGGTATGGAAACAAAATGGTTTTTTCTTTTATATAAAGATCGGCAAGCCCATATATGAGTTGAGTAATGATTGCCTGATGTTCCTTCGGGGCATTTATTCCCATAATGATTAGGTTATCTTTCATACCAAGTAAATTAAAATCTTTTTTTTAAAGATACAAAATCAATCATTTATCGAAGGTTGTTCTTTTTCCACTTTGTAAAACGTGAGCCATTACAAAATTCCACAAATCAAAAATAATTAGGGCGCAGGCTCCAATCACGCACCTCGCGCGACCTCCATCTCTGGCGAAACTAACTCACTTATTTTCGTGGCCTCTAACCAACTATAAAAACAAAAACATGAACTGGCACCAACTAAGCATACCCGAAACTTTTGATTTACTTGGTTCAAGCCAACAAGGTTTAAGTGCCAAGGCCGCAGAAGAAAAGCTTAGGGCAACCGGCCCCAACGAATTGCAAGAAGGCAAAAAGAAAAGCGTGGCCACTATGCTACTGGCTCAGTTTAAAGATTTGATGATTTTGATTTTACTGGCCGCTGCAATTATTGCAGGGGTTATTGGTGATCTTACCGGTACCATCGTCATTCTCATTATTGTTTTGCTAAATGCCTTGCGTGGTTTCTTTCAAGAATACCGGGCAGAGACTTCAAAGATTCTTTTTCGAAGACGAGAAAAAATAAAATGACTTTAACGAGTGACACTCTACTAGTAAAGACTCACCCACCGCTCATTTGGCACATTTGGCTGGCGCGCCAAATCCCAACGCATACATTGACGAATCCTTTCCGTAATTTTGATCATAGAAAACATTGTAACCCCTTGTGGCAATTAAAGACTATGCAAGTCAAAGCTTTTTATGAATGACCTTCAACAGAATAATCAATGGCATTCCGTGTCTCACACCATTGTATTAGAGTATCTTAAAACTTCCTCTGAGGGACTTTCTTCAACCGAAGTTGCTAAACGCTTAAAAAAATCAGGTCCCAATAAACTGTATAGACAAGGAAGAGAAGGCGTTTTTAAAATACTGATAAGACAATTCCTCAATCCACTCATCTATATTCTTTTGGTAGCAACCCTACTTTCTATAGTTATGGGTAAAATCACAGATGGGATAGTGGTGTTCTCTGTGATAATAATCAATGCTATCATCGGTTTTATTCAGGAATACCAGGCCGGAAATACCATACAGAGTCTTCTTAAACTGGTGCCAGAGAATGCGACAGTTATGAGGGAAGGGGAACAGGTGAGCATTCCTATTTCTGAGCTGGTTGCCGGAGATTATGTATTGCTTCAGGCCGGAGACCGTGTATCAGCGGATATGCGGCTCACGTTCACAAAAAATGCTCAATGCGATGAGTCCATTCTTACGGGAGAATCGCTTCCTGCAGAAAAAGGAATCGATACGGCAGGCACTGATGCAGGAATATCTGATCGTAACTGTATGGTTTATAGTGGAACCTTAATAACCTCCGGAACAGCAGAAGGGGTAGTGGTTGCGACAGGAATGCGAACCGAGATTGGTAAAATCGCCTCACTCCTTGAATCCACAACTTCCTTAAAATCTCCGCTCACAATATCTCTTGAAAAGATAGCAAGAGGAATCACCTATTCCATTGTTCTTGTAGGCATTGCAGTTTTTGCACTGGCAATGTTCCGCGAGTATACATTTATGGATGCATCATTTTCTGCCATTGCCCTTGCGGTAGCCGCCATACCGGAAGGTTTGCCGGCTGTTATTACTATTGTATCGACTATAGGTGTTACTCGCATGGCAAAAAGAAAAGCCATCATCAGGCATTTGTCATCGGTGGAAACCCTGGGCAGCACAACTGTAATTTGCTCCGATAAAACTGGTACACTTACCCGCAATGAAATGACGGTTAATTTCCTTTGGAACGGAAAAGAAGAATTTATAATACCGGAAACAGGTAATGATTCGCGAGGCAAAATTTTAAAAAGAGGTACCGATGCAGAAGCAACGGAGATTGACATCTGTGAATTATTGCGGGCTGCCACTCTTTGTAATGATGCCGCACTTCAGAATGGGAGTAAAACTAATTTTAAAGCGGTAGGCGACCCCACGGAGATTGCCTTGCTGATTGCATCAGCAACGTTTGGAATAGACCAGGAAAAATTGAAGGATGCTTGGCCAAGACTGGATGAGTTACCCTTCGATTCTGCCAGGAAAATAATGGCCACACTTCATAAGTCTCCTTCAGAGGATAAAATTATTTATCTAAAAGGCGCTCCCGAATCGGTTATTCCCATTTTAACCAATTCTGAAAATACATCGGAAGGAATACATCCGGAGAGCGTACGAAAAGCAGCTTTGCAACTGGCTGAGAATGGCATGAGGGTATTGGCCTTTGCCTCCAAAAAAATCCGAAAAGAAAATTCACTTCATATTGATGAGGAGGATTTAAACCAATTTGAATTTTTAGGATTAATGGCCATGAGTGATCCTCCAAGGATGGAAGTAAAAGATGCGATAGAAGCTTGCCATAGAGCGGGCATTGTAGTGAAAATGATTACCGGGGATCACCCTGCTACTGCTGCCGAAATAGGAAGGCAACTTGGATTGATACAAGACGGCCGTGTGATTACGGGACACGAACTTCAGAAAATGAATGAGGCTGATCTTCAGGGAGCCGTAAAAAATACCCACATTTTTGCCAGGGTCTCTCCGGAAGATAAGCTTAAACTTGTAATGGCTCTGCAGGCCAACGGAGAAATTGTAGCGATGACAGGAGACGGTGTGAATGATGCTCCCGCCCTTAAGCGCGCAGATATAGGAGTGGCTATGGGAATCAGCGGAACAGCGGTTGCCAAGGAATCGGCAGATATGATTTTAGCCAACGACAATTTTGAAAGCATTGAGGCTGCCATTGAAGAAGGGCGCAGAGTGTTCGACAATCTTTTGAAATGTCTTGTGTTTCTATTGCCTACAAGCATAGGGTTGGGGCTCGTTATTTTTTTTGCCGTGCTGTTTTTTCCTACAGAAGGTGGTGTGCTGCTCAAACCCATGCTGCCTGTTCAGGTATTATGGATCAACCTTATTACTGCAGTTGCGCTTACATTACCGCTTGCGCTCGAGGCTATGGAGCCGGATGTGATGAACCGCCCACCGCGCAAGCCCGGAAAACCTTTATTAAGTCCGTTTATTATTTTCAGAATAGTAACGGTTGCCCTTATTATGGCCGGAGGAACAATAGGATTATTCCTTTGGGAATATCATTTTGAACTCTCAAGCGGAACTGATCATGCTCTGGCTATTTCGGAAGCCCAAACCATGGCTGTAACGTCAATGGTTTTATTTCAGGTGTTTTACCTGATTGATTGCCGTTCACTTAAGCTCCCAATCCATCAAATCGGGATTTTTTCTAACCCATCGATCTATTTGGGCATAGTCGGAGTATTGCTTGCCCAGGCTTCCTTCGTCTATATCCCATTTATGAACCGCTGGTTTCATTCAGCCCCCTTAAATGGAGAAGCATGGGGATTGTCCTTTATGGTAGCATTTTCTATCCTGATCATGATTGGTATCGAGAAATGGGTTCGTCACAAATACTTTAAGGGCATTGAAGCATAGTATGAAGCCAAAATTGTGAGCACAATGGCCTATTCCCGAAACTGCATAAACAACATTGGTACAACCTATTTTTAA
>JAYVAI010000035.1:0-5544 GCA_043751075.1 Cyclobacteriaceae bacterium
ACAACTCTATCCGATCTTTTTCTTTGGCACCTTTTGCTTTAAATACGCCACCACGCGATCATATTCCGTTTGCTCCTTTTGGCCAAAACTCAATTTCCGCTTGTCTTCAAACTCAATTTCCAACTCCTTATACACAGAATTTTTTCCCGTCTTCACAATGCTTTCCCGCCAGTTTGCCACCGCCTGCAATGAGTAAAGATGCTTCCTTCCAAGCACCGGGTAGTGGATTTCCACCTGGTTGTTTCCCAATCGGATTATTTTGTAACGTATAAAAATCCGATAACTGACCAATAACCCGATCGGAACCAGCAACACAACAATAAGAAAATTGTACCAGGCCGCCCCCCGAAAGATACTGACCACGTTCATGGCCAACACCCCCACCGTGATCAATAAAAAAAACAGGAACGAAACGATGGTGTTGGTCCGGGGTTTGGAAACGATCAATTTGTTTTGATTTAATGGAGCCGAGAATGGGATTTGAACCCACGACCTGCTGATTACGAATCAGCTGCTCTACCCCTGAGCTACCTCGGCTTTTGTAGTGTAATAATCAGAACAAAATTAGAATTATTCATAAAAAGTATATCTTGAAAAAAATATGCTTTCAAAGAAATGCAAATATGCCATTCACGCGCTCGTTTATTTGGCCGAGCGTCATCAACAAGGCCCTGTGCATATCCAGGAGATAGCCGAAAAGCAACGCATCCCTAAAAAGTTTTTGGAATCCATTCTGTTGGAACTGCGAAACGCAAAAATACTTCACAGCAAAAAAGGAAAGGGTGGCGGCTACTACCTCTATAAAAAACCGGAGGATGTAAACTTGATGGACATAATCCGCCTGATGGATGGAGCCATTGCCATGCTTCCCTGTGTTTCGCTCAATTACTATGAGCCCTGCGAAGAGTGCCGTGATGAAAAAACCTGTGGCATACGCGATGCCTTTATTGGTGTGCGGGACGAAACCCTTAATATCCTTTCGGGCAGCACACTTGCCAAGATCATGCAACGGCAAAAGGCTCTAAAATAACAACCAACTCTTTTGTCAATCCCCTCTATGACTGTCATCGCGGGGGAGATGTCCAAAACTTCGACTTGGCAATAATCTTCGAACTCGACCCTGCCTGTCCGGTAGGCAGGCCGCGATCCCAGAAAATGATAGTGCAACTTTATTATTAGTCTATTAAATCAATAGACTTATCATATATTTGTGCCTCAATCAAAAAAAATATTATGTCAATACGATTAGGAGACCTGGCCCCGGATTTCACAGCAGAAACCTCTGAGGGCACTATTAAATTTCATGAGTGGCTGGGCAGCAGTTGGGGAGTTCTGTTCTCTCATCCTGCCGATTTCACACCGGTGTGCACGACCGAACTTGGGGCCGTGGCCAAATTGCGTGCGGAATTTGATAAACGCAATGTAAAGGTAATGGCGTTAAGTGCCGACCCGCTGGAAGCACATGCCCGCTGGATTGGCGACATAAACGAAACACAAAAGACGAAAGTAAATTTCCCGTTGATTGCAGACCCGGAGTTTAAAGTGGCCAACTTATACGACATGATCCACCCGCAGGTGAGCGATAAGTTTACCGTGCGCTCGGTGTTTGTTATTGGCCCCGATAAAAAAGTAAAGCTCACCATTACTTATCCTGCTTCTACCGGCAGAAACTTTGATGAAATCATCCGCGTGATCGACAGCTTGCAATTGACAGCGGGCTACAGCGTGGCAACTCCCGCCAATTGGAAGCAGGGCGAAGATGTGATCATCACCACAGCCGTAAAAGATGAAGACATCGCGGCCAAATTCCCTAAAGGGCACACGCGCATCAAACCCTATTTGAGAACAACCCCCCAGCCAAATATTTAAACCCATTCATTATTTCTACTTTGTTACCTTAGGGAAACTTTTAAAGTAACTTGTACAATTTTGCGGCATGGCGAGGCGCCACCAGGCTATCCGCTCCAAGTCCGTCAACCCGCAAAACCCATGCGCTTCGGGCTTTCCGCTTCTATCCCTTGCCGAACCAAGCCAACGTGGGAAGTGTACAATTTATTTTGAAAGTTTCCCTTACCCAATCAAGCCCTGAAAGGGCGGCATCAACAAAACGCAGGGTGCAGCCCTGCGTTATTGAAGTAGTAGCTTGACTAGCCCTGAAAGGGCGGAATCATACTTCCACAAACACATCACGCCCTTTCAGGGCTTTGAGTTATAAGCCGCCTTGTAACGCAGGGCTTCACCCTGCGTTACAAATAGCCCGCCCTTTTAGGGCTTATAGTAAGTTAACAATGTAGAAATATTCATTGTCCATCTGTCAATTATTAAGAGGCTCCCCAGGTGGGAGCTTTCTTTTTTTGGTCTAAATTTGCGTGCCCTACATAAATCCACGGGTATTTGATGGAGCCTTTGCACAAAGAAAAGCCAATGAACGAGTTGCCCGTGATGAATGAATCGGAAGGCATCGTTTTGTTTCACCCCCACGTGCCCGAAAGTGCCATTGCCGAAGTGACCAAAGTACTGCACTCGCGGTGGATAGGGCAGGGACCGCGCGTAGCACAATTTGAAAAAGAATTTTCCGAACGCTTTGCCGGCCAAGGAACTTCGTTGGCGGTAGGCTCGGGCACCGATGCACTCCATCTTTCCTATTTGCTGGCCGGCCTGAAAGAAGGTGACGAAGTGATCACACCGGTGTTCACCTGCACGGCCACTACCATCCCGTTTTTATACATGGGCGTAAAATTCCGCTTTGCCGATGTGGACCCCGAAACCTTGAACATCAATGTGCAGCATGTGCGCACGTTGATCAATGAAAAAACAAAAGCCATTATATGTGTGCCCTATGGCGGCCTGCCCTGCGACATGGACGAACTGAACGCCATTGCATCGGAGTATAACATACCTGTGATTGAAGACGCGGCCCACGCGTTGGGCGCTACCTACAAAGGGAAAAGCATTGGCTCGATATCACCCTTCACTATTTTTTCTTTTCAGGCTATCAAACACATCACTACGGGCGATGGAGGAATGTTGGTTATCCAGGACAAAAATCTGGTGCCACAGGCCGAACGCATCCGATGGTTTGGCATCGACCGTTCCAACAAACAAAAAGGCATCTGGGAAAATGACATTTGGGAGGTGGGGTACAAATACCAAATGACCGACATAGCGGCAGCCATGGGCCTTGCCGCCCTTCATGAATTTGACAAAACATTGGCATACCGCCAAGGTCTGTTCGAAGAGTATAAAAAAGGGCTTAAAGACGCAAAAGGAATTAAATTGATTGGTGCCAATTCTGTTGACCGTACGCACGCGGCCTGGCTGTGCACGGCCCTGGTAGAAAAAGACCGCACCGGCTTTATGAAAAAGCTAAGGGAAAAGAAAATTGAATCGGGGCAAGTGCATTATCGCAACGACCGGTACAGTATTTTAGGAGGCCGCAGAGACGACCTTCCCAACATGGATGCCGTGGAGGAAAATTATATTGTGCTTCCGCTCCACACAAAGATGACAAAAGAAAATGTGCAGTATATCTGCGAGGTGATCAAAGAAGGGTGGTAGAAATGGATGCTTGATGCAGCATCTAATTTTTATCGCACCGCAATGCCAAAGCCCACGGTAAGTGCGCTATACTTTTGAATTGTGTAATCACCATGAAAAGTAAACACGGCAAGTTTCAACCTCATGCCGGCCGTCACACGTGGGCCATTGGCATCAGCTTTCACGCTTACAGGGTCTATCGTTTCTTTGGTGTTATTTCCATCCATATCAAAGGCACCTTTTATTGCGAGTTTGGTGTTGGCAATGTTGTAGCCCAGCCCACCATATACTGTGAGCACAGAAACCTTTTTTGAAATCAATCCCTGAATGGTAGTGGCACTTGTTTCAAAAATACCTTGCTGATCCGCGTTTGCAGGGTTTGCAGCATCCATACTCACACTCAATTTCATCTTGGTGTATCCCACAAATGCCGCGAGGTCGAAGGGCAACGATTTCACTCCAGGAATGTACTGTTTGATATCGTGCATAACGCCCACACCAAAAAGACTGAACTTGCCATCGCCAAAATCAATTTGTGGCACGAACCGGAATTTCAAATCAATGCCTTTTGGTAAACCAATGCCAAGGTTGGCAATGGGCACGGGCAACGCTTGAATTCCCAATTCTTTCTTTAAGTCGATGCTTCCACCGGGGCCTGAAAAAGCAATGCCGCCAGATGAAGTAGGCCGGTAGGTTGGTGCAGTGGCAGAGCCAAACATAGTGGGCACATTTCCAGAACCCGTTGCAGTGACTGGCGCAGTTCCAGTATTTTCTAACCTGACGGTTGTCAACTGGCTGTTGTTTACCGTATAGAACAGATCGGAATTTGGAACATACACTGCCGAGACCGAAACGGTAAGATCAACACCTAACGTTTTGTGGTTCTTTGCTGTGTTATACCAGCCTTGGTTCAAACCATAGCCAAACACTTTAAGAAAGGGTGAAATATAACCATCAACTAATTTGTTGGCATCAGCCTTTCCGCCTTTTAGCAATTGATCGAGATCGTCCTGGGCAAAGGCAGAAACGGAAAGAATTGAAAACAAGAGTAGCAGAGGTATATTTTTCATAGTTGTGTTTTTAAGTGACAGTGCAATTTAACCGATTTTATTGATTCTATCTGCGAGTGCGTTTGAAAAAGGCACGGTCATTTATCGCTGACCTTGACAGTAAAAAATAATCAGCAGAAATTTCATAGGTGAATGGGCAGTTTTGTGTTTGGGACTAAAGTCCCTTGAAATTTTGCTGTCAATTGCCACGGGCCTGCCTACCGGACAGGCAGGCTTAAGCCCCCTTGCCTATGCACATATCTTTTTATAACAAAGAGGAGTAGCCTCGGTCAATTTTGTAACAACGGACTTCAGTCCGTTGTTTTTAGGCTATAATCACAAGAGAAGAACCGTAGGTTCGGCCCATATATGTGCCGTGCCTATGGCACTCCTTTCCTGGTTGAGGTTACTAACAACGGATTAAAATCCGTTGTTAAAATATGCTCCGAGCCTATGGCTCTTGGATTCCACTACCAACCTTGTATTGATTCCAAATTCGATAAAAAATAATTTGAAAGATGTGTGCATAAACAAGGGGCTTAAGCCTGCCTGTCCGGTAGGCAGGCCCATGCCAATTGATACAACTGTAGGAAGCGGGCTTCCTGCCCGATCGCTTGGCAGGCGGGTAGCCCAAGTGTGGATTGCCAAACCTGTCGCACAACCGAATTACTTATAGCACCGACAGATTTTGCTATCTTGCACCGCTTGTAAAACGGTGGTTTCAAAACCTTTGTATGCGATTGAAACATTTTAATATCGATTTAGGTGCACAGATTTTTCTGGCATGTTCTGATACCTCGCGGCTGCGCATTTTAAACCTCATCCTTGCCAATGGCGAAATGTGCATCACCGACCTGGAGCACATCTTGGAGTTTACGCAAACCAAAACATCGCGCCACCTCTTGTACCTCAAAAACTCTGGCATTCTCACTTCACGAAAATTAAACCAATGGGTTTT
>JAYVAI010000036.1:0-2130 GCA_043751075.1 Cyclobacteriaceae bacterium
TTCTTTACCTGTAAACTCGGGTTTTAAAACCAATTTGATATGAAGGCATTTATTTTTCCCGGCCAGGGCGCACAGTTCACAGGAATGGGCAAAGAGCTATATGAAAAAAACCAGGTTGCAAAAACATTGTTCAACCAAGCCGATTCCATTTTAGGATTTAAAATTTCGGAAATCATGTTTGCAGGCAGTGCCGATGAACTAAAGCAGACGAAGGTTACCCAACCGGCTGTGTTTATCCATTCTGTGGCGGTGGCGCTTTCGCAAGATATGGTCCAGCCCGATATGGTAGCCGGCCATTCACTCGGAGAATTTTCGGCACTCGTTTCCAATAAAACCTTGTCGTTTGAGGATGGATTGAAACTTGTTTTCAAGAGGGCACTTGCCATGCAGCGGGCATGCGAACTCAATCCATCCACCATGGCCGCCATCATTGGCTTGGACGATCAAAAAGTGGAAGAAATTTGTGCTTCCATAAAAGAAGAAATTGTGGTGGCGGCAAATTACAACTGTCCGGGGCAGTTGGTAATATCGGGCTCTATAAAAGGAATAGAAATTGCCTGCGAAAAACTGAAAGCTGCCGGGGCCAAGCGCGCATTGCCGCTGCAGGTTGGCGGTGCGTTTCATTCACCTTTGATGGCACCTGCAAAGGAAGAACTGGCCGCGGCCATAGATGCCACAAAATTTATGGCACCTGTGTGCCCGGTGTATCAAAATGTAAATGCGCTTCCGTCCACAACTATTGAAGCGATAAAGAAAAAACTTATAGAACAACTCACTGCGCCTGTACGGTGGACGCAACTCGTTCAAAATATGGCCAGCGATGGAGGTACTTCTTTTATTGAGTGCGGCCCCGGCAAAGTGTTGCAAGGGTTGGTAAAGAAAATCGCACCACAAGTGGAAGTATCAAGTTTGTAGAAGATGAATCTTGGAATTGCCTCTTACTCACGCAAAGGCCGCAAAGGTGCCTCAATAACATTGCCTTAGAACTTCTTTACTCACGCAAAGGCGCAAAGGTGCTCACCAATCTTCTTAGAATTTCTTCACTTCAAGATTATCCGTGCATTCATCAAGTAGTTGCCGGTGATTTTTTTTTATGATGGGATGGATAAAACCGGGGGCTATTTCAACTAAAGGAACCAATACAAATCTTCGTTGGGCAATGCCAGGATGCGGAAGGGAAAGAGTGGCCGTGCTGATTATTGAACCATCTGCGTAAAGCAAATCCAGGTCTATGGTGCGGGCCCCCCACTTTTCATTCCGCTGGCGTCCTATTTCAATCTCGATCGCACTCAATTTGTTTAAACAATCTTCCGGTTGCATATCGGTGTTGATCAGGATCACTTGATTGAGAAAGTCGGGCTGATTGCTTTTGCCCCACGGTTTGGTTTCATACACAGAAGATTTTTTTTCTATAGACCCAATGTTCAATTCAATTGCCCCCATAGCTTGCTTCAAATTTTCTTCGCGCTTGCCCAGGTTGCTTCCCAACGATATAAATACATTTTTCATTTTCATGAGAAAGATACGGAGTCCAGCAACTTGCAGCAATACACTTTTAACCACGGAGAGCACAAAGAAAAACATCACAGAGAGCACAAAGGAAAAATATGGCACTCTGTGACCTTCGTGCAAACCTTCGTGTACTTTGTGGTAAAACCTTTAACCACGGAGAGCACAAAGAAAAACATCACAGAGACCACAAAGGAAAAATATGGCACTCTGTGACCTTCGCGCAAACCTTCGTGTACTTTGTGGTAAAACCTTTAACCACAGAGAGCACAAAGAAAAACATCACAGAGAACACAAAGGAAAAATATGACACTCTGTGACCTTCGTGCAAACCTTCGTGTACTTTGTGGTAAAACCTTTAACCACGGAGAGCACAAAGAAAAACATCACAGAGAGCACAAAGGAAAAATATGACACTCTGTGACCTTCGCGCAAACCTTCGTGCTCTTTGTGGTAGAACTTTTAACCACGAAGAGGTTTTATTACCACAGCCGATTGAGTAAATTTGCCACTCAAAATTCAAACTCATGAACTTTCTAAAAACTTTTTTCGCATCCTGCCTCGGCTCTTTGGTTGCTTTGGCCCTCATCATCATTTTAACCTTCGCTTTTTTTGCTACCC
>JAYVAI010000037.1:0-15087 GCA_043751075.1 Cyclobacteriaceae bacterium
GTTTCCTGTTCGCCTGATTCATTTTTGAGTTTATGATCGAACTTATGAATCCGTGTTCCCCGGCCTTTGATCTGGATAAATTCTGTAGGGGAAAATATCGGGCGCATCAGCCCAAGGTTTAAGATGTTGGGGCAATCCCAACCGGTGGTCATCATGCCCACGGTAACACACACTCTGGCCTTGCTGGTTTTGTAACCTTCCACCCAATTGCTGAAACCATTTAGTTTATCGTTGCTAAAGTCAAACCGTCATTTGCTGGCTGTCCTTCACATTACTCGTTACCTGTATGGCAAAGTCGCTATTGTACTTGCCCGGAAAATAGTGGTGCGCATATTCATTCAATAACTGCGTAAGCCTTGCTGCGTGGTTTTGAGAAACGGAAAACACAAGGCCTTTGCCAAATTCTCCGCTGATTGGGTCTTTCAATCCATTTTCAATAAAAGTCTTGCAAAGCACACGGTTCGTTTCTTCTGAAAAGAACTTGCGCTCAAAATGTTGTTGCTTATAATTTACTTCTTCCAGCACATCTTCCTTTTCAGTGGACGCCACTGTTACCATAATTCCGTAGCCTTCTTCTGAGAGTAACTTGGTGGTAATATCTGTGCGGGCATCAACTACGGTTGGCTGAATGAGAAAACCATCTTTGGCTCCATCGGCCAATGAGTAACGATAAGTTGGTTGTCCGCTTTCACAACCGAATGTTTTGTACGTGTCCAGCAACATTCTTTTTTCCAATTCTCGTGGATCGACCTCACCCCGGCCCTCTCCAGAGGAGAGGGAGTTGGTGTTTTTCAAATAATCTTTTGGTGTAGCCGTCAATCCAAGTTTGTAACTGAGAAAGTATTCAAACAATGCCCGGCTGTTTCCGCCTCCTAAAAGTCTGTGCGATTCATCGGAAATAATTAAGTCAAAGTCGGTTGGGGAAAAGAGTGTCTTGTACTTGTTGTTCACCATCAACGATTGAATGGTAGTAACCACAATCTCGGCTTTGCGCCAATCGTTTTTCTTTTCCTTATAAACTACAGTTGTTAAATCGTTTTTGAGATAGTTGGTGAAATCCTTTCGCGCTTGTTCTTCCAATTCAAGACGGTCAACTAAAAATAAAACGCGTCTGGCGTTTCCGGTTTTGTAAAAGAGTTTGATAACCGCGGCAGCCGTTAATGTTTTACCTGTGCCCGTTGCCATTTCTAAAAGGAATCGTTTCTTTCCATCACTCACTGCTTGTTGTATGGCTTTGATGGCTTCCACCTGATAGTATCGAAGGAAACGGAGTTTAAGGTTGATGATTAAGTCCTTCTTCTTGTCTGCCATTTTCTCGCCTGCCTCTGCTAAAGCTCCGGTAGGCAAGTCCTTAAATTCGGGTATGTCTTTGTAGTTGGGAAGTTGAGTCAGCACAATGTAATCGTCTTTAACTTCCTCGGATACTAACTTTTTCGGCTCGGGGTTGAATTGGTAATACTGCTTGATGGATTCTAAGGAAGGAAATGCCTGTATCTGTTCCGGGTTTCCGGTTTCCACATTCCATAGATAATGGAGTGTGCCGTTTGAGAGTATTACAAATTTTACTTTTTGTGATTTGGCATAGGTTCTCGCTTGTTCTTTTCCAACAAGCGGATTGAGGCTTTCCTTTTTTGCTTCTAAAACAATTACAGGATTTTGGTTTTCGTCCACCAGCAAGAAGTCAATGAAGCCATTCTTTGAGTTTTCGAAGTCATCACCCAAGTCGTCTAACTTTATGGAAGACTCCAATTTAATTGTTGCCTTTCCGTTCTTGTTGTCAAAGAAACGCCAGCCAGCTTCTTCTAAAAGCTTGTTAATCTTTATCCTTGCTTTTGCTTCTTTGTCAGCCATTTAGAACCCGTTATAGTCAATCTTTCAAATATAATCTTATCTGTCATTAATTCGGAAGGGTGCGGTGGGATTTGGCTATTGCCTTTGCTCCCGCAAAAGCGGGACAGGTTTGGATGAAGGCGGGAGGTGTGGCAATGGCAAGTGTTCGCGATGGCTATCGGGACGCGGAAACTTTCGGAGGACAATCTTTTTAAAAATGCCCCGCTTGATGCGGGATAAACTCCGGGTCGGCCATTTTGTTTATCATTTGTCCCATGTTTTATTTTTTCAAAGTCCAAGTTGTTCCGAAGCAGTTCACTGTCCACGCGGAGAATTTGTGTTAGTATAGTGTTGCCCGTTAGATGACTAAATTGTCCGGCCCTATCAATGCCAACTTCCTGTATTTACCCAACTAAAGTATCAAAACATTCGCATTTCCAATCAGTGAAACTGGCTTTGCACCTGTTAATGTCTTTTGTTGCCTTTGCTTTAGATGGCTGCTCGCACCATCCACCACCAAACCTCTCATTCATTCATTCATCTCCTTAAACCTCAACCAATCCCTCCAAAAAAAAAGGAGCCTCACAGCTCCTCTTTTCATTATTCAAAATAAATTAAACTATGCGGGCACCGCCTCGTGCTTCAACTCCTTCATCACCTCGTCCACATTTACACCAAGGCCTTGGGCAACAGCCGCACCGAGTTTTGCATCGGCACGGAAGAAATGGCACAACTGGCGGTTGATGATCAAACTTTTCTTCGGGCCTGAGATGCCGCTCATGGCACCCACAATGTTCGATACAAGATTTTTTCTGTCTTGCTCATTCATGGCGCGGTTGTACAACCAACCGGGCTGCGTATAATGATCGTCTTCCCCTTTGCCGTTGCGGTCATACCAATCGGCCACTGAACTTTCCAATTCCATCGAAGACTCTTTGTAGCTTTCGTCTGTGTAAATATCATCGAAGCTATTGGGGAAATAGTTGGGAGAACCACCCCCGTTTCCGTCCACACGCATGGCACCATCGCGCTGATAGTTGGCCACCATGTAGGGGCATCGGTTTACAGGAATTTGCTCATAGTTTGCACCTAAGCGGTGACGGTGCGCATCGGGGTAAGAAAGCAAACGGCCTTGCAACATTTTATCGGGCGAGTAGCCAATGCCATCTATTACATGCGCGGGCGCAAATGCCGATTGCTCTACTTCGGCAAAATAGTTGGAGGGCACTTCGTTCAGTTCAAGAACACCTACATCAATCAACGGAAAATTTCCGTGAGGCCAAATCTTAGTTAGGTCAAATGGATTGAATTCAAATTTCTTTGCTTGTGCATCTGTCATCACCTGGATTTTCACATTCCACTTGGGGAAATCTTTGCGCTCAATGGCTTCTATTAAATCGCGTTGCGCCTGGTCAGGATCAATGCCGCGCATGGCAGCAGCTTCGGCACCGCCAAAGTTTTTGATGCCCTGTGCTGTTTTGAAGTGAAACTTAACCCACACGCGTTCATTCTTATTATTGTAGAGTGAGAAGGTGTGGCTGCCGTACCCATTCACATGGCGGTAGCTAAACGGAGTTCCCCGGTCGCTCATCAAAATCATCACCTGGTGCAGCGACTCTGGATTCAAAGACCAGAAATCCCACATCATGGTAGGGCTTTTCAAATTTGTTTTGGGGTCGCGCTTTTGTGTGTGAATGAAGTCACCAAATTTTTTCGGATCCTTTACAAAGAACACAGGCGTGTTGTTTCCCACCAAATCCCAGTTGCCATCTTCGGTATAAAATTTCAAAGCAAAGCCGCGCGGGTCACGCTCGCTGTCGGCACTGCCTTTTTCGCCCCCTACAGTAGAGAAGCGAAGAAGCACACGGCACTCATTGCCAATTTTTTTGAAAAGTTTAGCGCGCGTGTATTGGGTGATGTCTTGTGTAATTTTAAAAGTGCCGAAGGCTGCCGTGCCTTTGGCGTGCACTACGCGCTCGGGTATGCGCTCACGATTAAAGTGGGCCATCTTTTCATGAAGGATATAATCTTGCAACAACAGTGGGCCACGCGCCCCCACACTCATCGTGTTTTCATTTTCCACATAGGGCTTGCCCGATGCGGTGGTCAGTTTTTTTCCTTTCGTTTTTTCGTTTTTCATAGTGATTAAAATTTAGACTGTTAATTCTTTTTTTACGTGTGTCTTCCAAAACGGTGTGCAAAGTAGATCATAAATCAATTATAAATCAAAGCGATAGTATCTATCTTTGCATAGATGCTATCTATATGAACCTGCAACAACTGGAATACATTGTGGCCGTGGATACGTGGCGGCACTTTTCCACCGCAGCGGAAAAATGTTTTGTCACGCAGCCCACCCTCAGCATGATGATTCAAAAGTTGGAATTGGAGTTGGATGTTAAAATATTCGACCGCACCCGGCAGCCGGTGGTGACTACCGCGGTGGGCCAGAAAGTAATTGAGCAAGCGCGCATTGTGCTTAGTGAGGCGGGCAACTTGAAAAAAATTGTGGCGGAACAGAAAGGTGCCGTCAATGGCGAATTGCGGCTTGGGATAATCCCTACGCTGGCACCTTACCTATTGCCCCTGTTTTTAAATGGCTTCTTAAAAAAATATCCAAATCTAAAACTGAAAATTTCGGAACTCACCACGCAGCACATAATCGAAAAATTAGAAGTGCAACGATTGGATGCAGGCATTTTGGCCACGCCACTTAAAATACCTTCCATAAAGGAGATGCCCCTTTTTTATGAACAGTTTGTGGTGTATGCCTCGCAAGAGGAAAAGTTGATGAAGAAAAAATATTTGTTGGCCGATGATATCGATGTCAATCACCTATGGCTTTTGGAGGAAGGGCATTGCCTGCGCTCGCAAGTGGTGAACCTGTGCGAATTGAAACGACAAGAAAACCTGTTGCAAAATCTGGACTACGAAGCAGGCAGCATAGAGACGCTCAAAAAAATGGTGGACATCAATGGTGGCATCACGATACTGCCCGAGCTTGCTTTACGCGACCTTTCGAAAGCACAGGAAAAAAACATCCGCTACTTCAAAACACCGGCCCCCGTGCGCGAAGTGAGCATTGTAACGTACCGCTATTTTGTTAAATACAACTTGATAGACGCGCTGCGCAAAGAGATACTTTCCAAAATACCTGCTCAGATGCTGGACCCCGACAGGAAGGAAATCGCGATGATTTAATTTTTCAATTCTTTAAAATACCATAGTCGTATATTCGCGCCATGTCAGATATGTTCACCTCCCCCAGCCGCATAATTGTTACTTGCAGCAAGCGGCTTGCTCCTTATTTAGAGAAAGAAATTGTTGCGTTAGGGTTTTCTCCGGTGCGCGCTTTTATTACGGGCGTTGAGCTGCGCGGCACCGTCAACGACTGCATTGTGCTGAACCTGAACTTGCGCTGCGCCAGCCAGGTGTTGTATTCTTTGCAGGAGTTTAAAGCCAATTCTCCCGATGAAGTGTATGATAAATTGATTTACTATCCGTGGGAAACGCTTTTGGACAACAGTAAATACATTTCTGTTTCCAGCAAGGTGGACCACTTCACGGTGAACAACGAAATGTTTGTGAACGTGCGCGTGAAAGATGCCATTGCCGACCGTATGTTGAGGGAAACGATGCGAAGGCCCGACTCCGGATCGAGCTATGAAGGGGCAGTGTTTCATTTATATTGGAAAGAGGAGAATGCGGAGATTTTCTTCGACACCTCTGGCGAAACATTATCCAAGCATGGCTACCGGAAAATTCCCGGCAAGGCTCCTATGCTGGAGTCGCTGGCAGCCACCACACTGATGGCCACCAAGTGGGACCGCCTCTCGCCCTTCGTAAACCCCATGTGTGGTTCTGGTACGCTGGCCATTGAGGCGGCTATGATCGCCACCAACCGGAGGCCGGGGTTGCTACGCAAAAATTATTCGTTCATGCACGTGAAGGGATATGACGCCTCCCACTATAACGAACAGGTAAGGAAACTTCATCAACTGATAAAAGAAGTTCCTTCACTTAAAATCATTGCCACCGACATCAGTGACGATGCCATTCAGATTTCGAAAGTAAATGCCGGCATGGCGGGCGTGGAGCACCTGATTGAGTTTGCCGTGTGCGACTTCGAGGCCACAAAAATTCCAGTGTCACCGGGTGTGGTTTACCTGAATCCCGAATATGGCGAACGGCTTGGCGAGATTACCGAATTGGATGCTACCTATGCGCGCATTGGCGATTTCTTAAAAAAGAAATGCCAGGGTTATCTTGGCTACGTTTT
Organism: Cyclobacteriaceae bacterium; assembly: GCA_043751075.1. Classification (GTDB taxonomy): domain Bacteria; phylum Bacteroidota; class Bacteroidia; order Cytophagales; family Cyclobacteriaceae; genus ELB16-189. The sequence continues at coordinate 6,110 of JAYVAI010000037.1, forward strand.
TACCGGCAACTTAGACCTTGCCAAAAAAATAGGACTGAAGGCAAGCAGAAGGATTGAATTCTATAATGCCACCATTGATTGCCGCCTATTAGAGTATGAAATGTATGCAGGGAGCAGGAGGGTGGAGAAGAAGATTGAATGATTGACTTCTTTTTCAAAGTTTACCCCTACTTTGTCATGTTCTAAATTTCGAGGAGAGCTAAGGTATTAAGCGCAAAGTTTCAATCGAGCGTCACCCTCTCCTCTGGAGAGGGCCGGGGTGACGTTTTAAAGCAGATGAATTTTGTCCTATTCTTACCTCACCCCTAACCCCTCTCCAGAGGAGAGGGGAACGCGCTCGATCCCAATGTGAGTAAACTTGACAAAGTAGGATTACCCTCCATTTCCTTTTGACTGATTACTTTACCCCTTTTGTATTGGATTATAGATTCTTCAATCTCTGCTTTATATTCCATGATACCTTTTGCCTAATCCTACTTTGGCATGTTAATTCCAATTAATGAAAATGTCATCGCGGGCGAGGGCGCTCAACCTTTATCAGTATTGAAAATATTCTACTCGACCCGCGATCCCGATAAAAAAGATTGGCGCAAACCTTAACGGGATTCCGGGTCTCGTTTGCTTGTGAACCAATTTAAAAAAATTCTCCCCTCGCCCGGAATGACACTTTAATGAAAATGTCATCGCTTCGCTAAGGCGAGAAAGAGAGCGGTGACTTTCGTTCAAGACTTATCTCTTTTGATTATCCGTTTTGATCTTGTCATGTTACCTATACAGGAAATCGAGTATGACATGAACTTTAAATTAGGTGCAGAGTTTCAATCGTGTGTCACCCTCTCCTCTGGAGAGGGCTGGGGTGAGGTTTTAGCGATGAGGTCAATTACGATTTAAGGCGAAAGGCTAATTGATCGGCTCCCCCTTCTCCAATTTTTTTATCATCCCTTCAATGTTGGTTTTGTTGGTGGCCACCGTCTCCACCTTCAAGGCATCTTGCATAAACTTAATTGCTTTTTTATTGTCGCCATTGGCAGCCCAGCCGCGGGCCATCCCCGTAAGGGCAACGGGCTCAGTTGGAAATCTTTTGTATGCCAACTCGAAAACAGGCATTGCTTCTTTCTCGCGCTTCTGCGCAATGAGCAAGCGGCCAAAACCTACAATCTGTGCTGCATTCGCATCGGGCAGGTTGATGGCTTCCTTCATCACAGCATCGGCTTCGGCTTTCTTGTCCATAGCAGCAAGCACATTTCCTTTTGCCTGATAAATGGGAAAATATTTTATGTTGCGGTCAATGTATTGTTGAGCCCAGCCCAACGCTTCATCCAAATTGATTTTTTTGTTGGCGCAAAAATTTATGGCCGAGACTCCATTCTGCCAATTGAAAAAAGCCTTGATGCCTGTAAACTCTTCCCGCAGTTTTTGAACATAGAGATCATCTCCATTGGGCACGGCTATCTTAAATGGCACCGAAAGTTTCTCCCACTTCAGCTTGGCGGTGGCACTGTTTTGAAGGCGGTCGGTAAATTCGTAGGTAAGGAATTCATTGAACTCGCAAGCAACAGCTTTTACACTAACTCTAGACACTTCTTCGGCAGGCACGTAAGAGAAACTTCCCCAGGCTCCCGTGTTGGAAGAAAAGATAATTGCCCAATCTTCCTGGCCGGCAATCATGTGCAATCCATAGGTGCCTGCTTTTATTGGTTTGCCTTCCACTTGCACATCGTGCGAAAATGTTATCGTTGTGTTTTCGTTGGCACCGGCACGCCACGGTGATGGATTTTGGTCGGTGCTCTTTCCAAAGTTCAGGTTGTTCAATCCGTAAGGCACCAACTTGCCCCATATTTCGCGGCCTGCCACATCGGGGCTGCTGTAGGCAATCGTCACCTTAACAAGGCCAAGATATTGGCTCACTTCGCTTTTCTGATTGTTGCCACTGGGTGGCAGCGTCATTTGCGACCAGGCCGCCATGCTCACCAGCAGGCCAACAATGAGGAGTGTAGCTTTCAATTGATTTTTCATAGGATGCATTGCTTGTTTTCAACTACAAGTAACAAATAAATCCTAAAAAAGCATGCACGTATTTTATGTGACCACTTACCGCCCAAACAAATTTATCGGCTGCCAACACTTTCTGTCTTTCGCTTTTTCTCAGGCATTTATACTTTAGCCCATAAATCCAATTCATATGAAAAAAATTATTCAAAACTTTTTGCACCCTTCTATGCGTTTGATGGCGTTTTGTTTTTTTACATCATCTGTTTCCATAGCACAAGACCGTGTGCTGCAAGCTGAGTCGGCCGTTAATTCCACGGGCTCCGTAACAATCAAAGGAAAAGTTGTTCCTTATAAAGTAACGGCTGGCACACAACCTGTTTGGAATGCCGAGGGGAAACCCAGCGCATCTTTATTCTATACCTATTACGAGCGCACCGATGTGACTGATAAAAGTAAAAGGCCCTTTGTGATTTCCTTTAATGGCGGCCCCGGCTCTGCTTCGGTGTGGATGCACGTTGCTTACACCGGGCCCAAGCAATTGAATATTGATTCGGAGGGATTTCCGGTGCAGCCTTATGGCGTGCGCGATAATCCTCATTCCATTTTGGATGTGGCCGATATTGTTTACATAGACCCGGTGAACACAGGCTTCTCACGCATTCTTGATGCAAAGGCCGAGAAGACAACTTTCTTTGGTGTGAATGCCGACATCAAATATCTGGCAGAGTGGTTGGATGTTTTTGTTGGAAGAGTGGGCCGCTGGACTTCCCCAAAATATTTGATAGGAGAAAGTTATGGCACCACGCGTGTGTCGGGTCTGGCACTGGAACTGCAAAATGCACATTGGATGTATTTGAATGGCGTTGTCTTGGTTTCTCCAACGGAATTGGGCATCAAGCGCGATGGCCCCGTGAACGATGCACTATCGCTTCCCTATTATGCTGCTGCGGCTTGGTACCAAAAAGCGTTACCGGCCGATCTTCAACAAAAAGATTTGAATGAAGTGCTTCCCGAAGTGGAGACATTCACCATTGATGAATTGATTCCAGCTCTTGCAAAAGGCGGTTTCATTGACGAACAAAAGAGAAAACAGATGGCAGCAAAAATGTCGCGCTATTCGGGGCTTTCCGAAAAAGTAATCCTGCAGCATAATTTATCGGTGCCCACTTCCTTTTTTTGGAAAGAACTGTTGCGCGAAAAAGGATTTACAGTAGGCCGTCTCGACTCACGTTATAAGGGCATTGACAAGATGGAAGCAGGCGAACGCCCTGACTATAATTCGGAACTTACTTCATGGCTGCATTCATTTACACCTGCCATCAATTATTATTTGAGAGATGTGTTAAAATATAAAACCGATTTGCAGTATAACATGTTTGGCCCGGTGCGCCCGTGGGACAACACCAATGACAACACCGGAGAAAATTTACGGTTGGCCATGGCCGAAAATCCTTACCTGCATGTGATGATCCAGTCGGGCTACTATGATGGGGCCACTACTTACTTCGATGCAAAATATTCTATGTGGCAGCTCGACCCCAGTGGCAGAATGAAAGACCGTCTTCGTTTTGAAGGCTATCGCAGCGGCCACATGATGTACTTGCGCGCAGAAGATTTGGCTTCATCCAATGAGCACATTCGGGATTTTATTAGGAAGAGTACACCGAGCGGAGCGGCTAAGTATTAATGTGTTCTAAGACTCACCTAAAGAAGCTGATCATTTGAGTACGCCAACCGGACAGGCTGGGTCGAGTAGAAATATTTTCAAAAACTGATAAAGGTTGAGCACATTTGCCCGCGATGACATTTTCATGAATTGGAAGTAACGTGACAAAGTAGGATTAATGTAAATAGGTAATAATACTAATCCCAACTGGTTGTGACTTATGATAAACTTTTTCCCATTTGTCTTGGCTTGTTCCTCTGCATAAAGTAGGAAATCGATCGACTTTTAAGGTGGCATAAAATTTCAAGCCCAGTTCTCCAAGGTTCTTAACAATCTCTATAGAGACCAAATAGCTCTTACCTACTAACAAGGTATGCGAAGTGAGGTTGATGATTGGATTTTTTAGTGCTTCTTTTTTGGTCAAATTAATGAATGTGTTTTGAGGCAAAATGTTTTCGATCCGTTCTCCATCCACGCTATAAACATTTAGCCGAAGAAATATTGAGTCATAGTTACACGTAACAAAGTTAAGCTGCACACTATCCAGATACATGGGGGCAGAATCGACTTGTTCAAACAACGTTCCAATTTCATGACCTAATCGATTGTAAAAAAGCCCTGCCTTTGTGAATCGCGACTTGGGTGGATGGCCAATCACAATCGGTTTTTCCTGGTTACCGGTTATAATTACTTCTTGTAATCCAATCGCTTTTGGTACTAACCTGATGGTGGTCTGACCAGATGAAAATTGTTTTCTAAAATCCTTAATCAAAGATGTTTTGCTTTCATATCCGATAGAAGAAAAACGAAGGCTATCCGGATCGAACATGGCTTCCAATTGAAATATGAAAGTACCATCTTCTGAAGATACCGTCCCGGTATTCTTGTTGATTACACCAATGTTTACATAGGGAATTGGTTGATTTGTCTCTACATCTAACACAACCCCTCTGTACGTTTGCGCTTGCAACACTGGATTGCAAAAAATAAAAATCAATACGAGAATTCTATTCATTGCGCAAACTCTCAACAGGATTGGTGCGTGCAGCTTGGATGGTTTGAAAACTCACAATAGCAAGCGCAATGACTATAATAAACAGACCCGCAAACAGCACAATCCAAGGACTCATGGAAATACGGTAGGCATACGAACTTAGCCAACGATTCATGGACATCCACGCCAGTGGACTAAACAAGACGATGGCAATAAAAATAGGCTTCAGCGTAGTCCAGCTTAGCAGCCTCGTAATACTGAGAATCGATCCGCCCATTACCTTGCGAATACCAATTTCTTTGGTTCGCATTTCAATCAAATAGGTAGAAAGACCCAACAATCCGAGCCCTGCTATAAAAATGGCAATGGACGAAAACAAAATCGTGATTCTTCGGGTAGCTTCCACACCTGCAAATTTTTTTGCATACGCACTATCCACAAAATTGTATTCAAAAGGATAGTCAGGGTTGTACTTGGCCGAAAGCGCTGCAAGACGGGCAATACTTTCCTGTGTAGGATACTTGGGGTTGAGTTTAATATGCACAACATTAAATGCCCAGCTTCCTTTACAACCAAACAAAATCAACGGTTCCACTTTTTGAAAAGGAGAAGTAAGGATGAAGTCCTTGATCACACCGATCACGTGCCAGTCCTGACCATTATCCCGAATCACTTCGCCTATCGGATTGGTAAACCCCATAGCTTTGGCAGCCGATTCATTGAGCAAGGCTGCGGTGGAATCAGATGGATACAAACCCAGGTTCATGTCGCGTCCTTGCAATACATCCAGTTGTGCGGTAGTAGAAAAATTTTCGTCCACATAAAATCGTTCGAAAAGTATTTTCACGATAGGGTCTTTTCCGTTCCACTCAATGCCCGTAGTGTTGCTCCACTGCTCGGTAATGGGCGAACTGGTTTTGGTAACAGAGGTTGCCAAGCCAGATTGAATCAATTCATTGCTATATGAAGTATAGTTCTTTCCGAAGTCACCCGTCATGTATTGATAAACGAGGTGATCCTTTGCATAACCTGCTTCTCGGTTTTGTACAAAGGCTATTTGTTTGTGAACAACAATGGTAGCTATGATCAGAGTAACAGCAAAGCCAAACTGCACCACTACCAAAATGGTTCGCAATAGGCTACGACTAGAAGTTGCCATCTTCATACCTTTTAAAATGCGGACCGGGCGAAAGGCAGAGAGGTAAAGGGCAGGATAGCTACCTGCCAGTAATCCTAATATGAGAATAAATGCCATTCCCCCTAACCAAAAATTAATATTGCCAAAATCGAGAGCAAGTGGTTGGCGAACCATGTCGCTAAAGGCCGGAAGCACCAGCAGTACAATCAATAGCGACAGAAGGCCAGCCACGAGTGCGATCAAAGTAGATTCGCACAAAAACTGAAACACCAGCGACTGCCGAAATGCTCCCGATACTTTTCGTACAGCCACTTCTTTTGATCGTCTTTGTGCCCTAGCTGTGCTCAGGTTGATAAAGTTGATGCACGCGATAGCGATCAACATAAGGCCCAGATTGATCAACATTCGGATAATCTCAATGCGCCCGCCTGATGGCACACCATTTTCGAAGCTAGAATACAATCGCATTTTAGTTAAAGGATAAAGAAACACTTCCAATTGGTATGCATCTTTATAGTGCTTCTTAACAATGCCTTTAACTTCTTCGTTAAAAGAATTGATGTCGGTACCTTTCTTTAGTTTCACATATGAATGAACCGAGTTGTTTCCCCAATGTACTTCTCTACCGCCCTGTAGATTTTCGATAAACTGAAAAGGAATGATGTAGTCGAAACGAAAATCCGTATTGGAAGGGAGGTCTTTTAAAATTCCAGTTATCGATAATGAAAAACTTTGCCCTGCGGCACCAATCGAAAGTGTTTCACCAAAGGGATCTTGATCTCCAAACAATTCTTTTGCAAAATGCTCGGTAAGAATGATCGAAGCTGGTTCGTTCATGGCCTTGTTGGGGTCACCTTTTAGCAAGGGAAAATTAAACATCGTTAGAAACGAGGGCTCGGTGTATGCTCCTGATGATTTCAATAAACGTTTTTCGCCTACGGTAAAAAGAAGTTGGTCGCCCCAACCAGCATAACTAATAGCACTTTCCACCGAAGCAAAGTCTTCTTGAACAGTGGGTGCCAGAATGCGAGGAGTCACGTCCCAGCAATTGACAAGACCATTGTCGGTTGACCGATTCCAAACTTTATAGATACGCTCTTTGTCTTGGTGAAACTGATCGTAAGTAAATTCTCTCTCGATCCATAAAAAAAGTAACAATGCACCAGTAATACCTAACGCTAGGCTAAATACGTTGATGGCGGAATATGCTTTGTTGCGGAACATCACCCGCACGGCTACTTTGAAATAATTTGTCAGCATAAAATAATTCATCAGGTTTAGTATAAATCTGTTTCTTAAAAATATTTCTGGTCGGAAGAATTTTAGCACATTCCACACAAACTTTCTCTTCGCTTTCTTCTCTCCCTCCAGTTTCACATCTTCTTCAAACTGCTCTAGCAAATCGCCTTCAATGCTTTCGTACAAGATTGGTGGGCAAAACCAAGCGAGGAAGCGGAGGGCGAGACGGGGTGGTGGTTTACTTTCTTTCATTTTTGAAAGCTGTAATAGCGACAACCGAATTTACTATATTTGTGATACCAAAATATCTTTATGAAGACAGTAACACTCTCGGTAAATGAATCCATGGCGAGCCGTTTGGAAAAAATGAGCCAGGAAGAAATCAATTTTATTATGGACATGGTGCAAGCGGCTTTGGACAATAGGCGATCGCTAAAAGACATCATGCACGATGCCCAAGACCAGGCCACAAGGAACGGATTGACAGAGGAAAAACTGGATGAAATCCTTAAGGCGCTTGAATAGATGAAAATCGTACTCGATGCCAATGTTGTAATCGGTGCTTTCCTCCTGAAAAATTCAATTACTTCCATTGCTTTTGAAAAGGCATTTGATGAGCATACCCTGTTGACCTCGCTATCAGTGTTAAAAGAAATCAACGAAAATCTTCCCAATAAAAAGTTTGATAAATATGTTGATCTGAAAACGCGGATTGAATTTGTGATGAGGTTTGAAAGGGAGGCAAAACTGATAATCGTCACCCACATGGTCTCTATCTGTCGCGACTCCAAAGACAACCAATATTTAGAACTATTGCTTTCAGGCCATGGCGATTGCCTCATGACCCGAGACAAAGACTTGCTTGTTTTAAATCCATTTGAAAATATCCCCATCATCACGCCAAAGGAATTTTTAGATCAATATTAAATCCGAACTGACAACTGGTATTGGGCTTTCGTTAACTAGTTGCCCACTATCTTCAACTTCGGTATCAATTTCCACAACTGCATCTGCTGCTCCTTCATGGTTCGCAACATCGCCAACCCCGCATTGGTGATTTGAAAAATCCTCTTGCGCCTGCCGCCACGCACATTGGTGGCGCCACTCATTTTCGATTTCACAAAACCTTTGTCTTCAAGCCGGTACAGCGTTACATGCACCGCGCTCAAGTTTGATTCGCGGCCCACGCGGTCTTTGATTTCGTTGACGATGGCGTTGCCATACGCATCCTCTTGCAAGATGCCCACCATGGTAAGCACCAGTTCCTCAAATTCCCCAAGGTATTTGTTCATTTGTATATAGATTGTATGGCTAATGTACGGATTAGTACATACTTTGTTAAAGTAATGAAGGAAATATTTTGAGTGGAGTCGTGAGCCACGGGCAGGCAGGTGGTTAGGCGACTAGAGGTAACGATTAAATTATTGCAGTAGGTCACCTTCGATTTCTTCTAGCAACTGTGGTGGGCAGAACCATCGGAGAAAACGGAACGCGAGGTTTGGTGGGGTATGGTCTTTCTGAGAGTTCATTTTTTCAATTTCATTATCTTTGATAACTGAATGGATAAATTATGAAAACGACTACATTAGAAGTTAGTGATACAGCGGCTGAAAAAATAGAACGGATGTCACCAACTGAAAGAGTGGCTGTTTCTGAAACACTCACGCAGCTTGTTGTAAACCGTAGAAGTTTAGAAGAGATCATGGATGACATAAGCAGCCAAGCAGAACGAAATGGCCTTACGCCCGAGGTCTTCGAAAAGATTTTAAAAGAGATTGACGAAGAACGCAAATAGTAAATGACCGTAATCTTCGATTGCAATGTACTTTTGGATGCTTCTATTTTCAAAGCAAGAGATTCCCGCTTATCCTTGGAGCGATCAAAGAAAGCAGATGCCATCATTGCTTCACAAAAGACCTTTGAAGAATTTAGAAGTGTTTCGCTCCGTT
>JAYVAI010000038.1:0-15038 GCA_043751075.1 Cyclobacteriaceae bacterium
GAAATTGTTTCTTGGAAATCGAAGGATGGAAAATATGACATTGAGGGTTTGGTTACGTACCCTGCCAACTATCAGAAAGGAAAAAAATATCCGATGATCTTGAATATTCATGGTGGCCCGGCTGGCGTGTTCAGTCAAAATTATACAGGTGCGGGATCGATTTATCCTATCCAGGCTTTTGCCCAACAAGGATATGCCGTGCTGCGCGCCAACCCACGCGGAAGTTCAGGTTATGGTGCAGACTTCCGGCAGGCTAATTTTAACGACTGGGGTTTTGGAGATTATGATGACATCATGGGCGGGGTGGACAAACTGATTGCCGATGGCATTGCCCATCCAGATAGTTTGTGTGTGACGGGCTGGAGTTATGGCGGCTACATGACTTCGATGATCATCACCAAAACCAATCGCTTCAAAGCATCTATGGTAGGTGCGGGGGTTACAAACTTGATAAGTTTCAATGGAACTGCCGATATCCCTGGTTTCCTTCCAGATTATTTTGGAGGAGAATTTTGGGACCGCACCGATGTGTACATGAAACACTCGGCCATGTTTGCCGTGAAGAATGTAAAGACACCCACGTTGATCATCCACGGAGAGAAAGATTTGCGCGTGCCCATTTCGCAAGGGCAAGAACTTTACGGGGCATTGAAGAAACTGAACGTAAAAACCCAGATGGTCTCTTATCCGCGCACACCGCACGGCCCACAGGAACCCAAGTTCATTCAGGATATTGGTGAAAGAATGATCAACTGGTTCAATGAAAATTGCCGAAACCAGAATGAAATCAAACCAGTAAAGTTGGAGAGGAATTGATGGTATTGGCACATTGGATTAATCCTACTTTGTCAAGTTCTAAATTTGCGTATTAACATTATCGAAATAAGAGTTACGCAATACTGCAAGCCCTGAAAGGGCGCGATCAAAGTAACGCAGGGTGCAGCCCTGCGTTTTAAACTGAAGAGATGCATCAAGCCCTGAAAGGGCGGAATATATCACGCCCTTTCAGGGCTTATGCTGATTAGCATTCAGCAAACGCAGGGCTTCACCCTGCATTAATTATTACCGCCCTTTCAGGGCTTTCACCTCGGGAGCATCGATTTATAACGTCCATACAGTAACATGACAAAGTAGGATTAATCCTCATTTAAAAACCATAATGGAAATGAAAGGAGTAGTACTCTGTGGTGGGCAAAGTCTTAGGATGGGTCATGATAAAGGGCTTCTTGTTTCTGGAAAAGAAAAAAATGTGTGGGCCAGGATTATGAAAAAAAAATTCTCACAAATTTCCGTTTCCACAGTCCTGTCCATTAACTCAATGCAAAATGAAAATTACCTCCGGCATTTTGATGAGAAAGATTTAGTGGTTGATAGTCCTACTATAAATATTGAAGGTCCTCTACTTGGTTTATTGAGTGTGCACATCAAATATCCAGATCAGGACTTGATGGTAGTTGGTTGTGATATGATTAATATGGATGGTGTAGTTCTGATGAAATTATTTAGCAGCCACACCGCTTCCAAGACAGAAGCAATTTCTTTCAAAGGCGAACGGATCGAGCCCTTGTGCGCTGTGTACACTTCCATAGGCTTGGCCAAAATTTATACCGCTTATCGCAAAAAAAAATTGCACAGGAATAGTATGATGCATGTTTTGGAGAAATTGAACACTGCCTATATTTCTATTCCTGATGAATGGAAGATTTTTTTCAAAAATTTCAATAGTGCCGAAGACCTTATTACAGCCAATTGAAAGCTAAGCCAGTCCGAATTCTTGCATGGCTTTGGGGAAATTTCTATTCTCATGCCCTGGCCTCACTAATTTAAGCAGAGCGAAACGTTGCAATAGGTTGAGATTTTTCCATTGAGTTGGTGAAATACTCATCTTCAAATCTTCCAATTTTTGCTCTATCTCTACGGGCAAAGATTCTGTGGAGGACAAATACCCATAACCATTGTAAGGCTGAAGCATGGTGACATTCGCACCCGTATGTGTGTAAATCAATTTCTGAACGTAAGCCTTGTAACCTTCGAGTTTTGGCGCTGCATCAATTGGAAGCGTGGCCAACTGCTCTCGTTCTTCCACGGTTATCTTGCTCCATTCTTTTAATTTTAATTTTATTCCACAGGCATCCAACTTAAAGCGAACAATCATAGGGATGCACCGGATGTTGTCTTCCATAAAATCCTCTTCGAAACGGAAATACTCAACGGTTAACGGCTTCATGGATCATAGATTTAATTTTTTCTGATAGAGGGATTTCGGCCACGGATTGTATCGCTTTGGCTGACATCTTACTAATTGTCTTGCGAAGTATATCAATTACTTTTTCGTGCGTGTATTTGCCAACAAACTCTTCGATGTAGTATTCTAAAAACACTAGGCAAATGACATCTTCCAATGTTTGAGTGTCGGGGTTGGTCGTCAATTCTTTTTTCAATAGAAGGTGTTTCACCTTTTCAATGGTGAGCTCATCGTACCCACAGTCTTTTAGGATAGGCTCGGCAATCGCTGCATGGTGTTCCTTCAATTTATTTCGCCACTGCATGTACCCCTTTTTGTCCATTGCATAACTTGACCTGGCTATCATCCACCTCCCAATGTGTTGGCTACGGGCGGCCCCACGCATTGGGTAAAAGAGGATACCTACAACGTGATCACCGACAATTTTGACTACGCTCCAAAATTAAAAATCAACTTGGTTGATCCGAGGCAAAGTCTGGTGCCACTCTTTACAGGTGAATTAAATTTTATTGCTTCCAACGAAGACAACTATTGGTACTTGTATATTCGCGATGCACGAAAGAAAGACAGCATCGAACTTTGGCCACGGCTTATTTCCGGATTGGATATTCCAAAACTATCAAAGAAACTTGAAGAATTGTTTTTGGGATATAAACCTTTCAAAACGGAGGAGCTTTACATGATTGTGAAGAATGATAATGTGCGAGTAAATTATAAAGCCATCACGCAGCCGTTGAAACTTCCTGTGAACAGCTTTCCTTACTATGAAGGCCTTAATGCCATGCTCAACAATCAGTATTGGCTTGGGCTTTATTGGCGTAACAACAAATATGATTTGGATTTTTTGAGTGCTGCCTGTAAACTGTGCCAGGAGACCAACATCAGCAATATCAATATCATTCCCTGGAAAGCATTTATCATCAAAGGGATAAAAGCCAGCGATAGAATTCGGTGGGAAAAATTGATGGGAAAATTTGGAATCAACGAGCGTCATTCTTTACTGGAATTGAATTGGCATCTTCCTGTGATTGATGAGGAAGCACTTGACCTGAAAAGGTTTCTTGTGAAAGACCTTGATCAGCAAGATATCAGCACACATGGGTTAACGTTTGCCATTAAAACCGGGCGCGAATATTTTTCTTTTACCACTATACTAATTGAAAGTGAGCCAGACCAAATAACTTCACAATCCAATCTTTACACAATCTCTTATGCCAAAGATTTTAATCCCAACAATGCCATCTACTACCTCTATGCGAGGCATGTGCAGAGGGAAACAATTCCGGCCCTTTTGATTGAACTCAGTAAGTTATATTTTCGTCAACTTAATCCTGAAAAAGAGCCAGCACTTGAGCCCTTGGCAGCGCACAAAGAGCCCGGTCAGGCGATCACTTGTTATCAATGCAACAACTGTCTTACCATTTACGACATAAAATATGGTGATCCGGATTCAGGAATACCTCTTGGGATCCCTTTTGAAAAACTGCCGGACTCCTATACATGCAGGGTGTGCGATAGTCCTAAAAAATTCTTTGCGCCCCTTCAAACAAATTAATACTATGAGCTCACCTCAAGCCAATAATGATATGAATAAGCTGTATCCCATATTTTTAAAACTTGAAGAAATGCGCTTGCTCATTGTGGGGGGAGGAAATGTTGCGCTTGAAAAATTAAATTCTGTTTTGAACAACTCACCCCAAACGCAGATCGAGATTGTAGCACCTTGGATAAGCGAGGATATTAAAGAAATTTCAAAGTCACGAAGCAACATTAAATTTATGGAAAGAAAGATTGGGCCTTTCGATCTTGATGTAGCGCAAATAATAATAGTAGCCGTGGATGACAAGTCGGTTAGTGAGTGGGTGCATTTGCAGGCAAAAGCAAAAGGAAAATTGATAAACGTGGCCGATACCCCTGGCCTTTGTGATTTTTATCTTGGGTCAATAGTAAATAAAGGGCATTTGAAAATCGCTATCTCCACCAATGGCAAATCGCCTACGCTTGCCAAGAGGTTAAAGGAAATTTTTACGGAGGTGTTGCCAAACATGGATAGCCTTCTTCACAATCTCAATGCCATCAGAAATAAATTAAAAGGCCCCTTTTCAGAAAAAGTGAAAGCCCTAAATAAAATCACTGAAAAGATTTTGTTGGACTAATGCTCAGTGAAATTTCCAAAATAACTTCCGCATAAGGGTCGTCCCTTGGGGCTTGCCTTGGAATATTGCAGGATCAGAATAAATAAAATCAGGACGATCGTGCCAAAGATAAGGTAGGCCATGTAACTTAATAAGTGCTACTTAGATCGGGATGAGCTACTCCCGCTTAAATTATTTTCCAAATTAGATATTCCTGAAATAAAAGCCAACGGAATGCACACCTATTATTTGAATGAAAATTCCAGTATTGAATGTAAAATTTTATTTGGATATTTGGTTTGCGTCTGATGGAGGGTTGCGCTAATATCTTACCTATTTCAAATTTAATTGCAAGCAAGATGAAATATTCAATTCTGTGGCTGTTGTGCTTTGTTATTGGCATAGGCTATGCACAAGAGGGAAAGATTTATGATTCTTTTGAAGCGGCCTTAAAAAGTCCGCACAATGTTTATTCCCTTGACCTTACGCTTAGCGAATTGCCTGAAGTGCCAGAGAGCATAGGAGGGCTGTCGAACTTGAGAGAGCTTTATCTAAGCGCAAACAAATTAACATCACTTCCTGAAAGCTTTGGCAAATTGACCAACCTTCGCAATCTTAGCTTGAGCAATAATGCGCTCAGTAAATTGCCGGAGAGCATTGGCAAACTGGCCAACCTTAAAAACCTGGGCTTGGGAGACAACAAACTTACCGAGTTGCCCAATAGCATTGGCAACCTGCCACGATTGATAAAACTCGATTTGGTGAACAACCAACTTTCTGCGTTGCCCGAAACCATTGGCAACCTGGCCGAACTTAGTTCTCTCGAATTGGACGACAACCTGATCACCGTGTTGCCTGCAAGTATTGGCAATCTTTCAAATCTTACTTCACTGGGGCTTACCGGTAATCAATTGACAACACTGCCCGAAAGCATCGGGAAACTTACAAAGCTCACAGCACTCTATATTGGAAACAATCAACTCTCTACACTTCCTGAAGGCATTACAAAACTTAGCAACCTAAAATTTATTCACTTAGTAGGCAACCCCAACCTTGTGCTCACACCAGCGCAGAAAGAGTTTATTGATAAGTTGAAGTAAGTTTATCTGCCCGTCCTTTCAAATCGTAATAAATTAAAGCCGTAAGGGCTTTGCCAGAAAAGGCACGAAGATTTTCCCGTGCATTTATATTGTGGTCTTTGTGTCTTAGTGAAATTGTCAAAATAACTTGTACAGTTGTCCAACATCTTTGGCGGCCTGGCCCCGAAACTTCGGGGCCACCGGGCTATCCGTTCCAAGTCCGCCACACCCACAAACTCACGCGCTTCGGGCTTTCCACTACTATCCCTGGCCGAAGTACATCGTACATAAATTGTACAAGTTATTTTGAAAATTTCCCTTAGTGGCAAAATTTTATGTGACTATCAATGCTTTCAAACGTTGCAACAGCGGTGGGTGGGAGTAATGAAAGAAAACATAAGCTGGATGCGGGTACAAATTGCTGAGCGAGTCCACCGAAAGTTTTTTCAGTGCACTGGCCAATGCTTGTCCATCAAATTTTTCTTTCGCGTACGCATCAGCTTCAAATTCATTTTTTCTACTGAGCATGCTCATCAGCAAACCGGTGATGGCGGAGATGGGGGAGAAGAGGATTCCGAACGCAATCAGGTTGAGGTGGATGGCTTGCTGGCTACCTCCCAACGCGATGGATAAGTTTTCATTGAAAACCATTTTGGAAAGCACAAACAGCACGAAAAATATTTGAACAATCGAAATGAGGTAGCTCCAGACGATGTGCTTCTTTTTAAAATGGCCAACCTCGTGGGCCAGCACAGCCACTAATTCTTCCGAAGTGTGATTATTGATAAGCGTATCGTACAATACAATTTTTTTCTTTTTGCCAATGCCCGAAAAGAAGGCGTTTGCTTTCGCGGAACGTTTGGAACCATCCATGACAAATACATTGTCGATGGGAAAATTTACTTTTTTAGCAAATGTTTCGATGTTGGTTTTTAGTTCACCATCAGCTAATGGAGTGAGTTTGTTGAACAGCGGCAAGAACAGGGAAGTGTAAAACATGTTCATAAACAAGGTAAAAGCTGCGGCTATTAGCGCAAACCAAATCCAGAAATTTTCTCCCAATGAAGTGATGAGATAGATCAATAGCGAGAGCAACGCGCCTCCGATAAGAGCACCCAGTGCATAGCCTTTTAGTTTATCAATAATAAAAGTTTTTATGGTTGTTTTGTTGAACCCATATTTTTCCTCGATCACAAACGTGCCATACCATTGAAAGGGAATGGTGAGGATGTCGGAAACGATCATGATGGTGCCAAAGAAAATAAGGGCTACAAGGATTTGATTGTCGAAGAGTGGCCTCAGAATGCTATCGAGCCATCCGAAGCCACCAAATACCAACATGCCAAGCGAAAGCAGGAAACTAAAACCAGTGGAGACAAATGAAAACCGGGTTTGATCTTTTTGATAGTAGAGCGATTTCTGATATTTTTCTTTGTTGTAAAAACCTTCCACCTCCATGGGCAGGTCTTGGCGTTGCGCTTTTAGGTTTATGTAGTCGAGCCACTGATCGAATAAATAGCTGATAATGGAAATGGCCAATATGGCTATGAGAATTGTATCGGGTTTCATGCGCAGTTAGTTCCTCAGTAAGTGGTTGATGGCCTTGTGAGAATTTTCAAAATGAAATCCGGCCACGATGTTTTCAAAATTCTCTTTCACTTTATCGTTCATTAAATTCCCCATGCTTCCTTCGTGTGTGTGTTGCAATTGAGTAGCGTACGAAAACTTGCCTTGCTCGATATCCATCCCCACTTTTTTGTAGGCATCGCGGAAGGGAATGCCAGACAGAACTAATTTATTCACTTCTTCTACACTAAAGAGAAATTTATATTTTTCATCATTCAGAATATTTTCTTTCACCTCAATAGCAGAGATCATCAGGTGTGTCATGCGCAAGCAATCTTTCAACGTGCCAATGGCAGGAAACAATTTTTCTTTCAGCACTTGCAAGTCGCGGTGATAGCCCGATGGAAGGTTGGTGGTAAGCAGCGTGAGTTCGTTGGGCAATGCTTGCAGGGCATTGCACTTGGCGCGGATCAGTTCAAACACATCTGGATTTTTTTTGTGCGGCATAATGCTCGAGCCAGTAGTCAATTCATCTCGAAAGGAAATGAAACTGAAATTTTGATTTAGAAATAAAGTTGCATCCATTGCCAACTTGCCCACTGTAGCGGCCACATTGCTCATCGCTTGTGCCATAATGCGTTCTGTTTTGCCGCGGCCCATTTGTGCATACACAACATTGTAATTCAAATCATCGAAGCCAAGCAGTTGTGTGGTGAGCGTGCGGTTGAGCGGGAACGATGAGCCATAACCGGCTGCCGACCCAAGAGGATTTTTATTTACGATGCGATAGGCAGCGTGAATGGTGATGATGTCGTCCACCAAACTTTCGGCATAGGCACCAAACCACAGTCCAAAAGAAGAAGGCATGGCCAATTGCAAATGGGTGTAGCCCGGCAGGAGTTTAGCTTTGTGTTCTTCGCTTTTGGAAATCAACAATTCGAAGAGGGATTTTATTTGAAGTACCAATTCTTCAATTTCGCTTCTCAGAAAAAGTTTCACATCCACCAACACTTGGTCGTTGCGCGAGCGGCCGCTATGGATTTTCTTTCCAATATCACCAAGTTTTCGAGTTAACAGCAATTCTATCTGTGAGTGGATATCTTCAACGCCTGTTTCAATTTTGAAATCTCCTGAAACAATCTGATGATAAATATTTTTTAACGCGGTGGTGAGCAGAGAAAGTTCTTCTTTGGTTAAGAGGCCAATCGACTCGAGCATGGTAATGTGCGCGAGAGAACCAAGCACATCGAACGGGGCCAAGTGCAAATCCAACACATTGTCTTGCCCAGTGGTGAAGTCTGTTACTTCCTTTAAAGAGTCTCTATTTTTTTGCCAGAGTTTCATAGTTTGAATAAATCTTAGTGAACCTTAGTGCCTGCCTAGCCGGTAGGCAGGTCTTTGAACCTTAGTGGTTCCGCAAATTTTCTGAACCACGAAAGCACCAAGTTACACGAAGTTTATAAAATTGCATGAAGTTTAATGTATTGCAGCAGCATGATTGTTTTGCCGTCTTTTATTTCACCGGTGTCAATCATCTGCATCGCTTTTTCAAAAGGCAGCTCCAACACTTCAATGTCTTCATGCTCACCCACGCCACCACCCACGGAGGTTTGCATATCGCGCGAATATTCGGCAATAAAGAAATAAACAATTTCCGTTACCGAGCCTGGCGACATGTAGGCTTCAAATATTTTTTTCACCTCACCGATCACGAAGCCGGTTTCTTCTTCTGTTTCCCTCCGAATGTAATCTTCCGGATTGTCTTGATCGAGCAACCCTGCGCAGGCTTCAATCAACATGCCATCCGGATTTCCATTTACGTAAGTAGGCAGCCGGAATTGTTTGGTGAGGATAACGGTTTTGGTTTCTTTGTTATAGAGTAAAATGGTGGCGCCATTGCCTCGGTCATACGCTTCGCGGTTTTGTTGCGACCACGTGCCGTTCCTCTTTAGAAAATCGAATGTAACTTTCCTCAAGGTGTACCAATTGTCAGAAAGTATTTCTGTTTTAACAATACGGACTCGTTCGTTCATAGAATTAATTTTTCTAAAAGGGCGATGTAAGAATCAATTCCTTCTTCTACTTCTTTTACAAATATAAATTCATCGGCACTATGCGAGCGTGCAGAATCGCCCGGTCCCATCTTTATGGACGGCACGGGAATCAACGCCTGATCGGACGTGGTGGGGGAGCCATATAAATTTTTACCTAATGATTTTCCGGCTACTACCAGGGGATGGTCTTCAGTTACTCCGGATGATCTCAAGCGCAACGAACGCGGCATGACTTCGCAAGAAACATGTTGATTGATAATGTCTAAAACTGCTTCCAATGTATAGGCATCGGTTACGCGCACATCCACCGTGAACTTGCATTCGGATGGCACCTGGTTGTGAGCTTGGCCTGCATGGATCACCGTTACCGACATTTTTACACTACCCAGCGAATCAGAAATTATCGGGAACTGATAATTGCGGAACCATTCAATGTCATTTAATGATTTATAAATAGCATTCACGCCTTCTTCACGTGCAGCATGCCCTGCCTTTCCTTTAGTAACGCAGTCCAATACCAGCAAACCTTTTTCGGCCACGGCAATATCTGTGAGTGTAGGCTCTCCAACAATGGCAAAGTCTATCTTAGGAAGATATTTCCAAATCAATTCAACGCCATTAGTTCCAGAAATTTCTTCTTCTGCTGTGGCAGCCATAACTAAATTGTACTTCAGGTTCTGCTCATGATAGAAATAGAAAAATGTCATGATCAGCGACACGAGAGGCCCGCCTGCATCGTTGCTGCCAAGCCCATATAACTTTCCGTTTTCAATGTCGGCCGAAAAGGGATTGCGTGTGTAACCTGGATTTGGTTTTACCGTGTCGTGGTGTGAGTTGAGCAGGATGGTAGGTTTGTCCTTGTCAGAGAATTTATTTTTTGCCCACACATTATTTCCCTTGCGTGTTGCCTCCATGCCATGATGTTTAAAAAAACTCATCAGCAGGTTGGCAGTCTTTTCTTCTTCCTTGCTGAACGAAGGAATGGAAATCAACTGCTGGAGCAATTCAATGGCAATAGTGGGCAAGTGCTCCTTCATGATTGTGTAATGAGCGTGCCTTTCGTATCATATCCCATGTTGGCCAATAAATTTGTGTGTTCGCCAATCAATACTTCTTTCACTCCCGATTGAATAGCGTTGAATGCATTTTCAAGTTTTGGCAAGATGCCATCCTGGAAGGAACCTTTCGCCAATAAATCTTTATATAAAGTGTGGTTGAGGTTTCGTATTACAGAGTCCGCTTTGTTCACATCGGTGAGCACGCCTTGTTTTTCAAAACAGAAAATCAACCGAACATCAAAATGTTTGCTCAATGAAATTGCCAATACCGATGCGATTGTATCTGCGTTGGTGTTTAGCATCATACCCTCGGCATGGGTGAGCGGTGCAAAAATTGGAATGACGTTTTGCTTTAACAAAAAATAAAGCAAGGTGCTGTTCACGCTATCAGGAGTAATGTCGCCCACAAAACCGTAGTCTGTTTCGCCAACCGGCCGCTTCACAGCTTTGATCAGGTTTCCATCGGCACCCGTTACACCCATCGCATTGCAGTGTTGTGATTGCAGTTGTGCCACAATTTGTTTGTTCACCAAACCGCCATACACCATGGTAACGAGATCAAGGGTTTGCGCATCGGTGATCCTCCGACCCTTTACATAATGGGATTGAATGCCAAGTTGGTCGCCAAGTTTGGTTGCGATCTTTCCGCCTCCGTGTATCAATATTTTTGGAGCTTGAATGGAAGCGAAGTCTTTGAGGAAATGTTTCAACGACCCTTCATCGTCCAACACATTTCCCCCGATTTTAATGATGTATAGTTTGTTCATTTTTTGTAAAGATATTTGCTTCCAGCCTGAAATTTACTGGGTTGGTATTGCGATGAGGATCAGTGGAGTCAGTTTAATTGAAAGGCTTCAATCCCCTGTGGCCTTATCTTATTGATTATCTGAGCTGCGGAATCCATCCCACTCTTAATTACACTGTAGTTGGTTTCTCCTTGGTAGTATCCATCAATATGAAGGATGCGATAAGCGGTGGTAAATTCATTCAAGGTCTTTTTGTCAATTTCAGCCAAAGATTTCTGATAGTCTTTCACATTTATTTGCGATCTCTTTTTCTTTTGGATAGGCTTTCCTTTTATTTCCAAGTACGAATCAAGGGCCAGCAAAACTGCGTTGTAGGCAGTGGCACAAGCCATGCGAACATATTTTTGGTCTTCATAGTAGCGGTCTTTTTTGTGCGCTTTTGTTTTTAAAATATCGACCGCGTTTTCCATGTCGCGGATGGCTTCGCGATAGCGTATCTCTTTTTCGTGTGTGCTCATAAGTCAATTTTTACAACAAGTCAAATCCTAAAAAAATAAATGCGGCTCTCTTAAATTTAATTAAGGCTGAAAGTTTCTACGCCTTGCGGGCGGATTTTATCTATAATGTAGTTGGCTGAGTCTATGCCTTCTCGGATTACTCCATATTTATTTTCGCCTTGGTAATAACCTTCAATATGCAGAATGCGATAGGCAGTATTGAATTCATTTAAAATTTTTCTATCTGTTTCGGCCAATGCCTGCTGATAGTCTTTCACATTCACTTGCGAACCTTTCTTCTTCAGTATCTTTTTTCCTTTTATTTCTAAATAAGAATCTAAGGCCAACAAAACTCCACTATATGCAGTGGCACAGGCCATGCGCACATACTTCACCTCTTCGTAGTAGCGCTCTTTTTTCTTGCCTTTTGTTTTTAGAATATCAAGAGCATTGGCGATGTATCGTATCCCTTCCCTATATTGAATTTCTTTTTCTTTTGTACTCATGCTTCAAATTTACCTAATAAATTGTTCTGTAGGTTCAGACTTCAATGCTTTAATATTTCTCCCAACACCGCTTGTGCTGCCCAAACTCTGTTGCTTGCTTGTTGCGTTACAATGCTCGCAGTACTATCCAACACCTCATCGCTCAACTCCACATTTCTCCTTACGGGAAGGCAGTGCATAATTTTCGCGTTATTGGTTGCGGCTATTTTTTTGTTGGTGAGCATCCATCGAGGGTCGTTGCAATAAATTTTTCCGTAGTCGGTGTAGGTGCTCCAGTTTTTTACATAAACAAAATCTGCATCTTTCAAGGCTTCCTCCTGAATGGTGGTGATGGTTGCCCCTTTTGTGAATTTAGTATCCAATTCATAATCTTCAGGATGAGCGATGGTAAAATCCGCTCCACCCCAAGCGTTGATCCATTGACAAAAACTATTGGCCACACATTGTGGTAATGCCTTCACGTGTGGTGCCCACGTGAGCACTATTTTAGGTTTTCTTTTTTCCTTAAATTTTTCGTGGATGGTGATGAGATCAGTTAAACTTTGAAGAGGATGCAGCGTGGCACTCTCCAAACTTACGATTGGCACGCCCGCGTATTTTACAAATTGCTGAATGTACAATTCGCTGTAATCATCTTCTTTGTTTTTGAGCGATGGGAACGTGCGTATGCCCAACACATCAAAATAGTTTCCCAAGATCGGAGCAGCATCTTTCACATGCTCTACGGTGGTGCCGCTCATGATGGCTTCGTCTTCAAACTCAAAGGCCCAACCATCCTGGCCCACATTAAAAACGATCACGTCCATTCCCAAATTCTTTGCAGCTATTTCTGTGCTGAGCCGTGTGCGCATGCTTGGGTTGAGGAAGATTAGTCCCATGCGTTTGCCTTTGCCCAACGCCACATCTTTTAGAGGATTGCTTTTGTATTCTAAGGCTTTCGCAATTAGCGATTGAAAATTGATGGCATCGTTGGACGATAGAAAATGGTTCATAGAGTGGCAACTTGTTTTAGTTCATGCGAGAGTGCTTCCAAGAATAAATAGGCATCGCTTTTTGAAAGTGCCAATGAAGGAAGAAGCCTAACGGTGTTGGGTTTGGCTTCCCCGGTAAAAATATGGTGTTTAAACAATAAATCTTTTCGGAGTGAAGCGAGCGAATCGGGCAAATCAAATCCGATCATCAACCCTCTGCCGCGCACTTCAGTAATTGAGGCAAACGAGCGAAGATGTTCCATCCAATAGTTTCCTATCGCAGTTGCATTGCTCATCAGGTCTTCTTGCTCAATTACCTCCAGCACCGACAAGGCGGCCGCACAAGCCAGATAATTTCCACCGAATGTAGTGCCCAGCATTCCACTCCACGGTTTTATGTTGGGATGAATCAATACACCGCCTACCGGAAAACCATTGCCCATGCCTTTGGCGATCGTGATCAGGTCTGCTTCTATGCCTGAAAACTGATGCGCGAAAAATTTTCCGGTTCTTCCATAGCCCGATTGCACTTCATCTAAAATTAATAGCGCACCTACTTCTTTGCATTTTTTGGAAAGCAACTGAAGAAAGGAATCCGTAGGGATATGAATGCCTCCTACGCCTTGTATGCCTTCGATGATAACTGCCGCAATGTTTTTGCTTATGGATTGAGTAAACGCTTGCTCATCGTTGAATGGAAGAAAAATTATTTCGTGGCCTGCGTTGAAGGGTGCCACAATTTTTGGATTATCGGTGGCCGCCACAGCACCTGAAGTTCGGCCATGAAACGCTTTTTTGAATGAGATTATTTTTTTTCTTCCGTTTACAAACGAAGCGAGCTTGAGCGCGTTCTCATTAGCTTCTGCACCCGAGTTGCAAAGAAATAGTTGATGAGCAGGATAACCGGAAAGCTGCCCAAGTTTTTCGGCCAATTTTTCCTGTAAAGGATTTTTAACACTATTGGAATAAAAACTGATTTTGTCCAACTGAGTTTTCAGTGCATCTACAAAATGCGGATGGTTGTGGCCAATAGAAATTACGGCATGACCGCCATATAAATCTAAATATTTTTTTCCCTCATTGTCCCACAGCCAGGAGCCCTGTGCTTTTACAGGTTCGATGGGAAAGAGGGGATATACGTCAAATAGTTTCAATTTTGTAGGATGGTTAAAAGTTTAAAATCTTTTATTGGCAATTCGAATTGCTTGTGTTAACTTTTGTTGCAGTAATTTCTTGGAGGGCAAGGCGGTTGGATATTGAGCTACTCGAATATTGCCTTTGTCGAGTGTTAGCAGTTTGATGTGTTCATCACTTTTGCCTGTGCATAAAATCAATCCGATGGGGGTTTCTTCTCCTGCCGATTTTTCGTTTTTATCTAACCAGTTTAAGTAAAGTTTCATTTGTGCTTTGTAGCCTGGCTTGAACTTGCCCAGTTTTAAATCGATGACTACGAGCCTTCTCAATTTTCGATGGTAGAAAAGTAGATCCATTCGGTAATCCTCTCCATCAATGGTGATGCGTTTTTGCCGTGCCAAAAAAGCGAAGTCGGTGCCTAGTTCAACAATGAAGCGTTGAAGTTCTGTTACGATGGATGTCTCTAAATCTTTCTCACTAAATGTATCGGATAGGTTAGCAAAGTCTAAGAAGTAAGGGTCTCTAAAAATCAAATCATGGCTCATTTGATTATTTTTTCTCATGGCTGAGAGTTCTTGTTGAATTAGTTTTTCTGGCTTTTTGGAAATAGCAGTTCGCTCAAATAGCATACTATCTATCCGCTCGCGCAATTGGCGTACGCTCCATTTTTCATGAGCAGCTATCTGCGCGTAGAAGGTTCGTTGTAATTTATTTTTTAAATAAATTAATTCTTTTAGATGCGACCAACTCAATTCTCTCGACAGTGTAGAGAGAATCTTCCAAGATGGAAAAGTCTCTACGGTGTAGAGACAATTCCATAATTGTTGACTGCTCCATCCCGTTCCAAATTGGTTGGTTAATTTTGCCGATAGATTGGCAATGATTTTTTCACCATATCCAGCCTTCTTATTTTTTAATACATCTTGTTGCATTAGGTTGCCTATATTCCAATACAATTGCGTAAGCTCTTGATTGAAGGCTACATGAATGCGCTGCTTACTTTGGTCTATGAGTGTATAGACTTGAGCATACAAATTATTTTTTTTT
>JAYVAI010000039.1:0-5469 GCA_043751075.1 Cyclobacteriaceae bacterium
GCGGGTCGAGTAGAATATTTTCAATAGTGATAAAGGTTGAGCCCCTCGCCCGCGATGACATTTTCATTAATTGGAAGTAACATGACAAAGTAGGATTAACAAACAAATACTCATCAATACTTTATGCCCATTAGTTTTCCAACAAAGCCAAGAATCCTAACAGCAAAATCTGGTGGAGCTATCGCCACAATGTCATTTCGATAATTGCTCATCAGTACACCCAAATATAACTTAGCCTTCAGGTTGGCTTCAAGGTTCTCTTTTTAGACCAACTTACTTTTTATCAATCACTATATTTTAAATACTTTTCTCCACTGTAAGTCCTGGTTTGCATTGTTACAACTGCTTTAGAACCGCCTTTTATCAATAGTTCAAAACTCACTTTAGGAAATCCGATTCCGCCTTCGAACGTATTGTTGCCTATGTATTTTAGACTTTCTACAAATTGTCCGTTCCGTTTCATAAACAATAAGTCATCCTTCTTGATAAACTCGATAATGCTTTTGTTGTCCATCTGGTAGAGCCCGGTAATTTTATTATAAACTTCCGCATCAAGGGGAAATTCTTTGCTCATTACAACATCGAACGTTACCCCATTTCCGCCAGCAGGTTTTTTAGCAATGGTTAAAATTCGGTTCACGGCTTGTGGAGTTGACGCCCAGGTGTCCTTGTCGATGTATTTGTCGCCTTTAAAATATATCTGTGTGATCAAGTCCTGCTGGCCGGCAACAGAAACGCGCATGTGTATGTGTGCAGGACGCCAAGATGCTTCGTCATTAGGGTCGGCTTTGTAAGGAACCGGCACAATGGTTTTAAATTCGTACGTTCCATTCTTCTCTGTCTTTACTGCTCCACGGAACAAATAGTTGTCCGATGCATTGTCGTAATACTCATTCTCATCACATTGCCAGATTTCAACTAGCGCATTGTTCAAGGGTGCTTTGCCATCTTCTTTAAAGATTGTGCCACTTAAAACCATTGGGCTTCCTTTAGAATTGGGCGGAACAATGACACTCCTCATCGGTGCCCCTGGCCTGTAAAAGGGTCCGAGGATGTCGGTGGTTGTGGGCGTATCGCCAACAAAACTTTTACCGTTCCAATGAATACCTCCAAAGGCACTTACGCTAATGGCCATTAAAGATGATTGTTTGATAAATGTTCTTCTCTTCATAAAAGGTGGGTTTAAAGTTGGATCAGGTATCGTCCGCGAAAAGGGGAGACGATTATCAGACACTAAGTTGGTTTAAAGTTTGGATTACTATTGAATTGAGCCGTGAATTATTTGTTTTAATTATTTTATCGAAGTCATCCAGTTGAAATCTGTTTACTGGCTTGCACCTACATCCGAAGTAAGCACCTAAATTAGTCAAAGGGTTTTAAAAATCATCTTCAAGAATTGCCTCCACGAGACGCTTTCATTCAATCCAGACGTGTTGTTTGGGGGCTGACTAAAAAGTCCGTATCGTTCGTGTGTCATGCCGGGCTTTGACCCGGCATCCCAATTATCAACGCGAAAAGGAGATCGCGGCTCAAAGCCTGCCTGCCGGCAAAGGCAGGGCCGCGATGACAGAAGACCTCCTATCGGGTGCATTTCAAGTGCTGCTCCAATTCAATTTCAAATCTCTACTTTTGCAGGATCAATTCTCCACTATGATTTACAATTCCATCATCGAAACCATTGGCAATACGCCTATGGTGCGCCTTAACAAAGTGACCAAAGCAATAGCGGGCACCGTGCTGGCCAAAGTTGAATATTTTAATCCGGGCAACTCCACCAAAGACCGCATGGCCGTGAAGATGGTGGAGGATGCCGAAAAGGCGGGCCTGTTAAAACCCGGTGGAACGATCATCGAGGGCACATCGGGCAACACGGGCATGGGCCTGGCCCTTACTGCGCTGGCCAAAGGCTACAAATGCATTTTCACCATGGCCGACAAGCAATCGCAGGAGAAGATAAACATACTGCGCGCAGTGGGTGCCGAGGTGATTGTGTGCCCAACCAATGTAGAGCCTGACGACCCGCGCTCCTACTATTCCGTTGCCCGCAAATTGAACAAGGAAATTCCCAACTCGATTTATCCCAATCAATACGACAACCCGTCCAACGCGAAGGCGCACTACGAAACCACCGGCCCCGAAATATGGAAACAAAGTGAAGGGACCATTACCCATTATGTGGCCACCGTGGGCACAGGCGGATCCATGTGTGGCACGGCCAAATATTTGAAGGAGCAAAATCCATCGATGGTAGCGGTGGGCATCGACACCTACGGCTCGGTGTTCAAAAAATATAAAGAGACGGGCCTATTCGACAAAAACGAAATCTATCCTTACCTCACCGAAGGCTTTGGCGAAGACATACTTCCGAAAAATGTTGATTTTGATCTGATCGACCAGTTCATCAAAGTTACCGACAAAGATGGCGCGATCATGGCGCGCAGGCTATCGCGCGAAGAGGGATTGTTTGTTGGCTGGAGCAGCGGCTCGGCTGTGCATGGGGCATTGGAATATGCCAAAGAGAATTTTAAAAAAGATGATGTGATGGTCATTCTCCTGCCCGACCACGGCACACGTTACCTGAACAAAGTGTATAACGATCAGTGGATGAAAGACCACGGCTTTCTGGAAGAGCGCACCTATGGCACTGCGCGTGAAATTATAGCCAGGCGCAATGGCAAGGATAATTTATATACCGTGAAAATCAATTCCACCATTGGCGATGCCATACGCATCATGAACCAACAAGGTGTGGATCAGGTGCCCGTTACAGATGCCAATGAATTTGTGGGAAGTGTGACAACCTCCACCCTGATCGAAAAAATAATCAACGATCCTTCCATCAAAGATAAACCGGTGGGCGAAATCATGGACAAGCCCATGCAGGTAGTAGCGTTGGACAGCACGCTCGATGTACTGTCGTCATTGCTCAACAAAAACAACAAAGCCCTTCTTGTGCGCGATGCCAACGAGGTGGCACACATCATTACCCAACATGATATTTTAAAGGCGATAACTTCGTAGGGAATACTGAATTTCGAATGATGGATTTTGAAAATGATGTCGTTTTAGTTAAGCCACGCGTAGCGAAGGCATTTGGGGCTGACTAAAAAACCTATCTGTCATCGCGGCCTTTGAGCCGCGATCTCGTTTCAAATTTTTTTAATGTTGATCACTCCTCCAGTATCTCAATCTCAACCCGCACATTGGCCTGCGCCAAGGCATGGTTTTTATCATAGATGGCACTCTTTCCTCCCCAGGCTTTTATTTCCATTCTGCTTTTGTCAATGCCTTGATTGACCAGGTAACTCTGTATAATCTTTGCGCGCTCTTCCGATAGCTTTAGGGCCGAAGCTTTTCCTTCACTGTTTTTCACCGACAATCCAAAATAATCAGTGCTTTCACCAAGCGTGATCAGGTCACCCGAGGAATTGCCGTTGGTGTGGCCATGTATCCTGATCTTTGTTGTAGCCCTTTCTTTCATCATTTCAAGAAGTGCATTTACTTCAAAGCGCGATTCGGGGCGCATAATGGCCGCATGGTTGAAATAATAAACGTTGTACATGATCACCTTGTCCCCTTTTTTCAACCGCACCAAATCAAATGAAACCACTAGGTTGCCATCTTGGACCGATACAGCATCTTCAATTTTTGGTTCGAGGAAGTTAACAGGCAATTGAATCTTTTGGAATCCAAACACATCGCACACCACGGCAATATTTCCCGATTTGTTGATGGGCTTTACCTTGACCACATCGTTTCCACGGTACGACACAACCTTGCGCCCTTTGATAATATCCGCATCAAAAATATCTACATCGCCCGCAATGTCCTGTCCTGTGTCGATGGATCGGATTTTAAATATGAAAGGCTTGCTCCCATCCGTGGCAACTACTGGCTCAACGGGTTGTGTTATTTCCGGTTGCTCAACTATTGGATTTGCAACAACCTCTGCCACCGCCACATTCTGTCGTTCGGTTTTTTCTTCCACGGCATTTTCCTTTTCATTTTTTACCACTCTTGGGTTTTCGCCAAGCAGCCCCGTGTAAACCCAGGTGTCGGAATAATTTTGACCCTTTTGCAAAACCAGGGCCTGAGACAAGGCTACGTTTTTGTCGGGTGTTTCAGTAACATACACATAGTAAAGCTTTCGGTGGGGATTGAGCGCGTGGGTGGCGCCCGGAATTTCCTTCTTCGCATTTTCGGTAAACTCCAGGGCATTGCGCGGATTGGCAAAGGCACCTATTACCACATAAAAGTTTGAATCGGAGTTTTGGCCGCTGGCAGGATTATAAAAAGCCGCGTTTATGATTTGCGATGCAACCAGCACGATAACGAAATAATGTTTCTTCATGGGTTGAAGGTTGGTGATGCAGACGCACTATTATACATCTCTAAAAACCTCTCTTTTATCACCTCAACCCCTCCCCCTTCTCCAGAAGAGAAGGGTAACGGAGTTTTTAGAGATGTCCTATTATTTGAATGATCATTCAGGTCTGCAAAAAAATGATCATCTGCTAAATATCTTTTTGATGATGCTTTTCTTTTTTCCTCCGCTCGAAAGGTCATCGAGGGCCGTTCGCAAATAAACCAAGAAAGAGCTGTCTTTGAGGATGTAACTTTCAACACCCATTTTTTCCACGGCCTTTCTCAATTCGATATCGATATCTGCTGTAATATAAATTACCGGAATGCGTGGCTTTACTTTTGAGAGCAATTTTAAATAATGCATGCCACTTTTGTTGGGCTCTTCGAGGTGATTGTCGAGAATTATTATATCTGGCTTGCGCTTGTTCAGCATGCTGATGGCCTCATCGCCTTTCAGAAAAATCTCTGTGATAAATCCTCCCATTCGCTTAAAATGTTAAGTCATAAATTTAAGATAAACCTGGTCGTCATCTATTATGTAAACAAGTTTGTCGATTGCCATCGTGGTTGGTTGTGTGATAAATTGAAACTTCCGAGTTCAATATAGAAAAAACGCTTTATGTTGAGTAATCAAACTTGATTTAGTTTTTGGTTTTGAACATATTCTGTGAAGCCGGTATTAAAAATTTTGCCGGGTTCAACGGACTCTTGCATCCGTTACAACAAAATTCCTTTCCACCATATCGCCCTGTTCATCAATCAATGTAAGGATATGCTTGCCCGGCTTGGGTGCCACGGCCAACCGATGAGTGCCTTTGGTGTTTCCCAAATAATTGCCGTCCAAATGCCAAAAGATAGTTACGCTTGCGTTGCGGTGTGCCACTTCAAACAATGTGCTGCCCAATTCTCCGCTCAGTTCGCGGGGCACAAAAATGCGGGCGTTGGCTTTCGGATAAATCAAATCCATATAGGCCATGGCGGCAGGATTTGCACAGTCGCTTCGGAATGGTGGCAATGTTTTATAACTAAGATTTTTTGTTTTGAAATAATATTCCTGCACGGGGGGCAACACAAACCACGAAACGGATTGCATGTTCGCTATTG
>JAYVAI010000040.1:0-2104 GCA_043751075.1 Cyclobacteriaceae bacterium
CTCCACCATCCTTGGTTTCTTTGAATGCTTTATCTGGCTCATGGCCATCCGCCAGATTTTTCAGCACCTCGATAATTGGGTTTGCTATGTGGCTTACCCGGCCGGGTTTGCCTCTGGCATTTTTGTGGGCATGCTCATCGAGGAGAAAATTGCTTACGGTAAAGTGATCGTGCGCATCATCACGCGAAAAGATGTTTTGCCTTTTATACAGTTTTTGAACCAACAGGATTTCCGCTACACAAAAGTAGATGCCGAAGGGCCCGATGGCCACGAGAACCTTGTCTTCACTGTGCTGCAACGAGAACGCTTGGATGAGCTTCTGAAAAAACTCAAAGAAATACTCCCCACTGCATTCTATACGATCGAAAAAGTAAAAGCCGCAGCCGAGAGTGGTGCCTTGCCCGAAGAACAAGGAGGTTTTAGATTATACACCTGGCTGCGGGGTGTGATCAGAAATTAATTCAATCGATTCAAAGGTTTAGCGGAAATCAAAAATGAAATAATCAAAAAAATTCCGATCAAGGCTTTCTCCCTTGAAGCCCACCCGTGTGCAGCATCAAAACCGTTGATCCCTTTTCAAAAAATCCTTTTCGGATAAGATCAAAAACACCGAACATCATTTTGGAAGTGTAAACCCGATCTAAGGGAAGATGATACTGGCCATCCATTTCTTTGATGAAATTGATAAGCTCATTAGTTGATTTCGCATATCCGCCCAAGTGATAGTCCTCTATAATGCTCCAGTTATCAAATGCATCGCCAACCAACGCTTTAACTTCATCGTTCAAAAAACCTCCACCTTTTAGCACGGAGAAACCCAAAATTTTTTTCTTTCCTTCCAATCCACGAACAAGGCCGGCCATTGTTCCACCAGTGCCCACAGGCAAACAGAGATAATCAAATGCAAATTCGTTCATTAATGTGGATGCAAATTCGGCAACACCCTTCACGGCAAGTTCATTCGTGCCTCCTTCGGGGATCAAATAAAAATCACCGAACTCGGTATGAAGTTGTTCAATAAAATCAGGTTCGCTTTTTTTTCTGTACGCTTCACGCGGAATGTAATGCAAGTTCATGCCACAGCTTTCCGCGAAAGCGAGCGTATTGTTTAATGGCTTTGCTTGCTCACCACGAATGATGCCTATGCTTTTCAACCCCAATTCTTTGGCGGCCGCGGCTGTTGCATAAATGTGATTGGAGTACGCCCCGCCAAACGTCAACAGCGTATCTTTTTTAAGTTGACGGGCTTCTTGCAGATTATATTTTAGCTTCCACCATTTGTTGCCAGAAACAAATGGATGATTGAGGTCTTCGCGCTTCACTAAAAAACGAATCTTAAACTCTTCTAAAGGGGTCACCAATTCTGTGATTGGCGTTATTTTGTAACTGAGCATTTCAAAAAAATTTCCTTTATACAGTTGACTATTGACTATCAATAGTCAACTGTAAACCTACCAATATAATTCAAAATCAAGTTTTTAAACTAATTGCTAAAAAAATTAGTAACATTGCTCATGGATCAGGATTACTTCAAAGGCCGTGGGGCGCAGATAAAAACAGGAAATAAGTTTCTGCAGGCTGAATATGTCACCGATCACATCGAGGGGCTGGACGAACCTCTTTTGGAAAACCCCAAAACGCAAATCTTTGAAGAGAATGCCAAAAAGATTTTGAACCGCGTGGATAGCCCCGACCTCGGCTTCGGTTATTCCATGAACCCCTATCAAGGATGCGAACACGGTTGCATTTATTGCTATGCCCGCAACACGCACGAATACTATGGCTTCAGTGCGGGGTTGGATTTTGAAAGCAAGATCATCGTAAAGAAAAATGCACCTCGGTTGTTAGAGCAAGAACTTATGAAGCCCTCCTGGAATGCCGTGCCCATCATGCTCAGCGGCAACACGGACTGCTATCAGCCACAGGAAAAAAAGTTTGAGATCACGCGAAAGATGTTACAAGTGCTGGCTCAATATCGTCACCCCGTCAGCATCATTTCAAAAAATAGTTTGGTGCTGCGCGACTTGGATATTTTGCAAGACCTGGCTTCGGATAATTTGGTGCACGTTTATATTTCCATCACCACCTTGGATGAAGAACTGCG